>DASTIQ010000175.1 GCA_035717485.1 Thermoanaerobaculia bacterium
GGCGAGCGCTGGAACCGGCCGGGCCGGGGGGAGAAACCTCGGGTCGTACGCGGACACCGGATGGGCGAGATGAACGCGCGACCACTCCATGGTCCGGATGAGATCGTCTCCGGGCGCGTACCGCGTCGCGAGCTGGCGCCGGAGACCCGGGAGAGCGGTCAGCAGCAGGAGCAGCGCGACCGCCGCGCGCCATCGGACGGCCGAGCCCTTCCCGAGCTTCCGCGCCAGTCGCACCGAGAGCTGGCGCGCGATTTCCCATCCGGCGAGAGCCGCGAGCGGCGCCGCATAGTAGATGTTCAGCCGCTGGGAGAGGGCAAGCCAGAGCGTGAGCGCCCCCCACGCGGCGAGCGCCACGTGACCGCTCCGCCGCGGTCCCCGCACGGCCCGCACGATCCAGACGGCGATCGCGACCGGAACGAGGAAGAAGGCCGCCGAAAGGGTGTCGAAGGCGAGCCTCCAACCGTCGGCGAAAAGCGGTCGAACCTCGTAGATCTGACGGAGCATCTCCCGGGGGAAAGACGTCAGGCCCCCCGCCGCCGCGGCCCCGCGGCTCGTCTTCGTGACGTAGCCGATCCCTCCGGCGACGTTTCGCGCGAGCTCCGGGACCCGGGCGCCGAGCAGGACGCCGAAGGCGGCGATCACGGCCCCCCGTCCCGCGGCCGGCCGCCAGCGCCGCCGCCCCAGCGCGATCGCCGCGTCGATGCCGACGACGCCCGCGGCCATCGCGAGGAGGAATACCGGCTGGAACGATCCGAAGGAAATGAACGTGAAGGGAAGGGGGTCGCCGCGACTCCAGATCGCGACGCCGGCCGCAGCCACCGCGGCCGCCGCGCCGAAGACGAAGACGGCGGCACGGAAGATCTCCCCTTCGGGGCGGCGCGCGGCGTCGATCGCGAGCACGAGCGCGAAGAGCGCGGCCCAGCAGATCGCCCCCTGCCACGTGAGGGCGGCGATCCCGAGCGCGGCGCCGGCCGCGAGCTCGCGCCGCGCGCCGGGACGGTCGCGCGCCCGGAGAAAGAGGGCGAGCGCGACGAGCGACGTCAGCGACTCGGCGACGTGCTGGTCGGTGTGCCCGTACTGCGAGTACTGGACGTGGGCTCCGCAAAGGGCGAGAAACACGGCGACCGGGATCCCCGCGCCCCGGCGGGCGGATTCCGCGAACAGACCCCCCGCGAGGACCGCCAGCGCCCCGAGAATCGGCGGGACGACCGCGGCTCCCGCCGCGACCTCTTCTTTCGAGGCCGATGCGCCGTGGAGGAGCCACGCGGGCAGGGCGAGGGCGACGTCGAAAAGCGGCGGCCAGATACCGACCGCGCCACGCGGAAAATCGATGAGCGGGTCGAAGAGGGGGATCCGGGGGAAATGCGCGACGGCGAAGTCCGCGCGCCGCACGTGGTACAGGCAGTCGGGGGAGACGAACCGGCGGGGGGAACCGTCGCGCAGCTCCGGCTCGCAGGAAAACCGCACGACCAGCGCGAGCGCCGCCGCGGCGGCCAGCCCGAGCGCGAACCCCGCCCGTCTTCGCCGTCGCGCCCCTCCCTGCCGGTTCTCGAGGATTCGGGACAACCCGGGGATGATAACCGGGAGACCCCGCGCCATTCCGATCGGCACCCCTTTGGCGATCCGAGTCTCCCGGGCCCGCGAACGCTCACGTCGTCTTGGGGGCGCCGAAGCGGTCAGGACCTCCGGCTCGGTCCGCGCCGGGTCGCCGCAGGGAAAGACATCCGGCGACCCGGCGCGGAGGAGCCGCGAAGCGGGGAGGCGAGCCATGCCGATCGCGCCGACGAGCCGTGGCACTCTGATTGCTGGGTTGCGCGGCGGGGAGGCCGGGAAATGCACGTTCTGGGTTGGGTGCTCATGGGAGGCGCGGTCGGCATCGTCTCGAATCTCGTCTTTTCGAGCCGCGACCCGAACGGCACGCTTGCGGCTCCGCTCCTCGGCATCATGGGAGCGATCATCGGCGGGGTCGCGGCCGGGAGCTCGGGGATGGCCGTCGCGGGAGCGATCGGGCTCGTTGCGCTGTTCGGGATCTCGGCGAGCCGTTCCCCGATTGCGCCCCCTCTCCGTTAGGAACGCGCCTCGGCGCGCCCGTGTTCGTCCTGCAGCTCTCCCGGTGGTAGTTCCCCGTTGTCCTCCGCCGAGGACCGCATCTATCCTAACATCATGAATACAAAGATCTTGACAAACAGATGGTAGCGGTACTACTATGCTCGCCGATGTCTACCGATCCCGATTCGACCTCCAGCAGCCGCTCCCGCCTGCTGGCCTCCGCCAAGCGCCTGATGGCGCAGCACGGGTACGAACAGGCGTCGACGGCGGCGATCGCGCGCGAAGCCGCGACTTCGGAGTCGCAGCTCATGCGCTACTTCGGGGGCAAAGCCGGCCTCCTCGACGAGGTCTTCAACACGCTCTGGAAGCCCCTCACCGAGAACGTCCAGCGTCTCATCGCCGAGGCCTCCGACGCCCGCGAGGCGATCGAGGTGCTCCTCTCGACCGTGATCACCGCATTCGGCGAAGATCACGATCTCGCGTATCTCTTCCTCTTCGAGGGTCGCCGCGTGCGCGGTTCGGGGCCCGGGATCAGCCTGTCGAAGGGCTTCGTGGATTTCTCGGGCCTCCTGCACTCTCTCATCCGGCGCGGGAAGAGGGACGGAAGCATCGACGCCGCATTCGACGAGAACGCGGCGGCTTCGGCGCTCATGGGCGCCGCCGAAGGGATGATCCGCGACCGGCTGATCGCCGAACGCTCCGGCCAGCCGAAGCCGTTCTCGGAGACCCAGATTCGTTCGGTGTTCCACGCGATGCTCCTGGGGCTTTCTCTGCACCAGCCCGTCGTCCCGTAGCGCGCGCGGCGATGCATCGAGCCGAGCGGGCGCCCCGTCGCCGGAGCTGGCTCGGGCATCGGAACGTCGTGATGGCGGCGCGGCTCGCCGAACGAGCGATTCCACTCCGCCGCCACCCCGTCTCACCTCGGATCGCACTTCGCGTACCCAAAGGATCGCGTGCCGGCGTCGAGGGGAGAGGACGGCGGCGCCCGACATCAAAAGCTCACTGACAATTCCCCCGTGAACCGGCGGGGCGGCGCCACATACAGCTGCGCGTCCCCGATCTCGCTTTCGGCCACGTAGTGGCGGTCGTTCCCGAGGTTCCGCCCCACGACCGAGACCCGTGCGTGAGGGTTGAAGGACCACGACAGGCCGGCGTCCCATTCGAAGAACGAGGGCATGTACGCCTCGTTGATCTTGTCGAACGGACGATGGTTCTGGTGCCGGACGGCGGCCCAGGCGCCGACGCCCGCCGCGGGCAGGTACGCGAGCTTCACGTTCCACAGATCCCGGGGCGTGAGCTCCAGGCGCTGGCCCGACGCGTCGAGAAGACCCTCGTCCGGGTCGATGAAGGTGAAATCGACGTACTTCGCGTCGTGGTGGGCATACCCGGCGACGAGGTCGAGGTCCGGGAGCGCGCCCGGCCGGAACCCGGCCTGGATCTCCATGCCCTGGAAGCGTTCCTTGCCGGCATTGACGAGGCGCGGATTGTTGTCGGAGCCCAGGATCGAAACGACGAGATTCTCGAAGATCATGTGGAAGAACGACACGTCCAACGAGAGCTGGCGGTCGAGCCAGCGGGTCTTGACGCCCACCTCGCCGCTTCGCGTGCGCTCGGGCTCGAGAATCCGGGCGCTCTCGGCCTCGGTCAGGTTCGGGGCCGCGGGCTTGAAGGACGATTTCGCGGCGACGTACAGATTCGCCTCGTTGACCGAGCCGCCCCGGTCTCCGATCAGGCGGAAGAGTCCCGAGATTCCTCCCGACCACTGCGCGTCGGAGCGCGCGTCGCGCGACGCCGTCGGTTCGGGAGCGTCGAATTCCTGCGCTTTCGCGAAGAGATCCTCCGATACCCAGTCGTGCCGGGCGCCCGCCGTGATTTCGAGCCACGGGAGCGGGTTCCATTCGTCGTTCGCGTAGATCCCGAAGAACGTGCGCCGGTCGTTGAACGAGCGGTGGTCGCCGGCGGGGACGTCGCCGAGCCCGGGAACGGCGATCGGATCGAGCCCGACCGTGAAATCGAACCCGGTCCCGGTCGCGACCGTGCGGCCCCACGTCAGCGCGGCCCCCGCGACGAGCCGGTGCGACCCCGCCGCCGAAAAGTTCCCGAGGAAGTGGAGGTCCTCGTAGACGTCTTCTTCGGTCGGTTTCAGGGAGACGCCCGACGAGGCAACGGCTCCGTTTTCGACGCTTCCGGGGTCGACGAAGGAGCGAACCGAGATCTGGTCGTCGTGCGCGAAGGAGAGCGTGTTGACGAGAGCGACCGCGGTCGAGAGCGGCCTGTCGAAGCCGGTCGTCACGGAAAACACGCGGTGATCCAGTCGTGCGCCGTCGACGGCATAGTTCCGGTCGACGCGGAACCCGGGGATCACTTCTCCCGTCGGCGGATCGACCGGCAGGGGAGATCCCCAGAGCTGCGTGCTCCGGATCGCGTTGAAGACGAGAGAGGCTTGCCCTCCCGCGAGCGCATGGTCGAGCCTGAAACCTCCGCGGTCGTCCCGGAGGTCGGTCCGGTCCTGCCATCCGTTCGAGCGGTCGACGTTTCCGAAGAGGCGCAGAGAACCGCCGCCGAGCGGAACGTTCGTCGATCCGTCGACGCGGCCGTGCGAGAAGGATCCGCCCGTCAACGTCACATGCGATCCCTTTTCCCCGCCGCGCGTGAAGATCTGGACCATGCCCGCGAATCCCGACACCCCATAGAGGGTTCCCTGCGGCCCTTTCACGATCTCGATGCGGTCGATGTCGTCCACGTTGATCTGCGCGAGGCTGGGGTTGAAGGGACCTCCCACCGGCACCCCGTCGACCATGAACAGCAGCGCGTCGAATTCCTTCAGGCCCCACATGCCGACGTTCGGGACGAGCGCGCCGTTGTCGCTGCCGATTCCCGTGTCGAGACCGACGACGTCCTGGAGCGCGGTGGCGAGATCGTGGACGTTCCGCCGGCGCAGCTCGTCGCCGGTGACGACCGTCACGTTGCCCGGGATCTCCGTCTCGATCTCGGGAGACTCGGTCGCGGAGACGACCACCGTTTCGGCGACGGGAGCGGGCGCGGCCGTCGCGTCGGGGGCGGGCGGGGGCGGGGGCGCGTTCTGACCGAGCGCGGCGGAAAGCGCGGCGGCCGACAGCGCCGCGAAGAACAGGGACGTTTTCATCGGAACCCTCCCTCGCGCCCGTCGAGGGCGCGGTATCGCTCCGCCCGGAAGTCGGGCGGAGCCCGTCCGCCCGACGCCGAGCGGCCGGAAGGGGACGCGGAGGGCGGTCTAGACGTTGAGGCGGGAGAGGGAAGCGATCGTCCGGGAGCGCGGTCGCGGAGGGCGGGACGCGGGGCGAAAGAGCACGAGGCGGACGGCCGAGCGTCCGGCGGCCGGGGCCCCGACGTTTCGCTTCGGAGCGGGAACGGGGATGCCCGACCGCGCCTTCCACCGGGTGTCGGCGAGGAGCGCGCGCGGCGATGCGGGGACGATCAGCCGCGCCCGGCCGTTCTCCCGGTCGACCCACGCGACGGTTCCCTCCTCGCCCGGCGCCGGAGTCGCTCCGACCGTCGCCGCCTCCGGGACCACGAGCGATCCGGAATCGCCGGCTCCGAGGGACAAGGGTCCGTCCAGGAGGAACTCGCGCTCGACCCCGCGCCTCCCGAACCGGAGCTTCACGCGGACCGGGCCGGGAGGGAGCGAGGGAACGTTCCAGTCGAAGGCGCGTTCCCGGATCGGAAGATGAGGCGTCGCCCGGAGCGGATACGTCCGCCCGCCGTCGACCGAGACGAACGCCTCCCACTCGTCGGCTCCGAACGGCACGCCCGCGATCTCGATGCGGGCGATCCTTCCCGGAACGACGATCGCGCCGGAAGGGGGAGAAACGAGGCGGGGAGAGGGTTCGGACCCGCGCGCCGAAGGCGCGACCAGGATCGCGGCGAGGAGGATCGCGGTCTTCGCCGGGCTCATCCCGTCAGGATCCCGCCGCGTTCTTTCCCCGAGGCTCGATCCACTCCTCGCCGGAGGTGAAGATGCCGCGGAGGGTCTCCTGGTCGGCCGCGGTCGGCAGCACCTCGGCCAGATGCGCGGCGTAGTCCCCCGGCGAGAGCTCTTCTCCGGTCACCGAGTACCGTCCTTCGCGGAAATCGCCGATCGCCCGGTGGAACTTCAGGTCCGGAGCCGTGAGCTTCGGCTGGCCTTCCGGGACGTGCCGGTTGAGCTGGCCGATCAGCTGGTTGACCTCCTGGAAGAACTGGCCGCGGGAGGTCTCGTTCAGGTGCTCCTTGTCGGCCTCGGTCTCCTGCTTCGCCTCGTCGTAGCGGCCCTTGAGGCCCCAGACGTAGAGCCACTGGGCGGACGAGGAGTGATCGGTCCCGAACAGATCGTAGGCCGTCGGCACCCACTTGTTCACGTAGCGCTGCACGATCGGAACGGGAACGAGCCCCCGCTGGAGCACGCGCTGGAGACCCATGTGGCCGGTGCCGAGGTGGAAGGCCTCCTCCTTGAGCATCGGCCCCATCGAGCGGGCCAGCGGCGCGAACGACGAGGTCGAGAGCATGTTCAGCTGGAACTTTCCGTCGCGGTCGACGAACTCGGTGTACGTGAAGAAGTCGAGCCAGTGGTCGACGTTGACGTTGAAGGAGCCGAGGAGCCGGTTGTTGTCCCAGGCGCGCCGCTCGAGCAGCTTGCGGGCCTCGATTTTCCCGGTCTCGCCGAAGTGCGTCACGAGGAGATGGCACATCTGCCATCCATGGCGCATCTCCTCGACCATGATCCGGCAGGCGGAGTCGAGGTCGTACGCCGACGGCGCGCTCTCCAGCAGGTGCCGCTGCTGTTCGACGGACGCGAACTCCGTGTCTCCCTGGTAGACGATGAGGTTCAGCAGGGCGTCGCGCACCGGCTGGAGCGGAATCTGCGTGACCCGGTCCCATTTGCGGGCGCCCGCGAAGTCGCCGTACTCGATCTCCCCGGACTTCAGGTCCCCGAATTTCGCCTCGAACGGGAACTCGTCGAACTCCTTCGGGAGCTTCAATCCGATGTCGGACTTCCACTGGCGGAAGTTGTCGATCCAGTCGTCGAAGGTCGAGATCTTCCTGAGCGCCATGATCACCTCGCGCCGCCCGCGGCCAAACCTCGATTATATGGTGCATTTCCGATGCCGCGAGGGGGTCGGTGCTCCGCTTTCGTCTCGTCCGCCGCGGGGCGCGCGAGGCTCCGCCGACCCGATGAGGGCACGCGGGCGCGCCCGGCGTTTTGCTACTGTCTCCGCGTGCGCGACGTCCCCTTCACCCGCTCCCTGCCGATGCGCCTGCTTCGCCGCCGGGCCGCGATGAAGGCGGATTGGGACGAGCGGGCGCGACGGGACGCCCTCTTCTACATCTTCCGGGACGCCTCGGGGTCGCCGGAAGCCTTCGAGGAATCGGGCCGGCGCGACCTCGATCTCCACGTGCTCCGGGGAATCCCCCTTCCGGCGGACGCGGTCGCCGTCGAGATCGGGTGCGGCGTCGGACGCCTGGCGCGCGCGATCGCTCCGCGCGCCGCGAAGGTGTATGCCGGAGACGTGTCGGAGGAGATGCTCGACCGCGCGCGAGAGTTCTGCCGCGGCCGCGAAAACATCGAATTCCTCCGCTTCGACGGGGCGCTCGCGGGCGTGCCGTCGGGGTGCGCCGACCTCGTCTACTCGCATCTCGTCTTCCAGCACGTCCCGGGCCTCCGTCTCATCCGGCCGTACTTCCGCGAGGCCGCTCGCGTCCTCAAACCCGGCGGCGTCTTCCGGGCGAACGTGGACGGCCGCCACCGGCAGTGGTATCGGCGTTTCGCCGCGGACTCCTGGTCGGGGGTCGTCTTCTCGGAACGCCGGCTCCGCCGGGAGCTCGACGCCGCCGGTCTTCGGGTCGAGGCCGTCGAGGGATCCGGCACGCAGTACCTCTGGGCGACCGCACGGAAGGCGTGACGCGGCCGCCCGGACGCAGTAGAATCCCGCCAGTTTTTTTCCGACAAAGGAGTTCGCATGCGAATCGCTCGGCGGGTTCTCCTCCTCGGGACGTTCCTCGCGTTCGCCGCGGTCACCGCCGCCCAGACGACCGGCTCCATCTCGGGACGGGTGAGCGACGAAAACGGCGGTGCCCTTCCCGGAGTCGCGGTCGAAGCGCACGGCGCCGCGCTGCAGGGCCGGGCGCAGGCGACGACGGATTCGGGGGGCGGCTACCGCCTGCCGCTCCTTCCGCCCGGCAATTACGAGATTTCCGTCGCGCTTTCCGGTTTCGCCGCGGCCAACCGCGCGACGTCGGTCGCGCTCGGCGCCGACACCCGCATCGACTTCACGATGCGCCCCTCCGCGAAGGAGGTCGTGACCGTGACGGCCGGCACGCCCGTGATCGACCAGACGAGCACGACGATCGGCGCCAACATCGACGAGCACACGATCCGAACGCTCCCGACGGACCGGAATTTCGCCTCGATCGCCCAGGTCGTTCCCGGCGTGTCCACCCAGACCGACCCTTACAACCCGACCAACGACTCGACGGCGATCACCGTCTACGGCTCCTCGAAGTCGGAAAACGCGTACGTCATCGACGGCGTCGACACGAGCGGCGTCGAATACGGGACGCAGGGAACGACGCTGAACTACGAGTTCATCCAGGAGATGGAGGTCAAGACCGGCGGTTACGAGGCGGAGTACGGCCGTTCGACCGGCGGGATCATCAACGTGATCACGAAGTCGGGCGGGAACGAATTCCACGGCGACGTGTTCGGCTACTACGACAGCGACTCCCTGCAGGCGAACAACGCTCACGTCGGCGAGAGCGCGCAGGGTGCGTCGAACGGCTACAAGCGCGCGGACGTCGGCGTCGACGTCGGCGGATTCATCGTGCGCGACCGGCTGTGGTTCTTCGGCGCGTACAACCGCGTCGACAATACGATCAAGAACGTCCTCACGGCCGGCCCGAGCGTCGGGGAGGAGTTCGACACGAAGTCGATCCGCAACCTCGCCGCCGGGAAGCTCACCTACCGCATCGGCGAGCAGGGAACGCTGCTGGCGTCTTATTTCGCGGATCCCCGCGTGGACACCGGCGCGATCAACGACGCCAACCACACGCTGGACGGAGAGCCGAACACGTTCCTCGGCCGGCAGGACTTCGGCGGCCCCAACTATGCGCTGCGGGGAGACTATCTCTTCGGGGGCTCGTGGCTCGTGCAGCTCCAGGCCGCGCGTCACGAGGAGCGGAACGCGATCGGGCCGGCCTCGGCGGCCGGCGACGTCGTCGAGTACGTCGACCAGACCAACGGAAGCTTCCAGACCGGCGGGTTCGGCCTCATCCAGAAGAAGGATTTCGCGCGCAACCATTTCGGCGCCGCGCTCACGAAGTACCTCGGCGCCCACGAGATCAAGGGGGGCCTCGAGTACGAGCGCGAGACGGCGGACGTGATCAAGCGGATGTCGGGCGGGCAGCAGGTGCTGATCTTCGCGAATCCGAATACGGCGTCGGCGCAGCCGCTCATCTACCAGCACAACTACTGGACGACGCCGACGGCCTCGATCGCCGACGCGCCGCTTTCCGAGCTCAACGCGAGTCCCGCCCACAAGATGACGACGGCGTACCTCCAGGACACCTGGAACGCCCTCCCGAACCTGACCGTCAACCTCGGCGTCCGGTGGGACCGGCAGCAGATCATCGACTCCGCGGGTGTCCAGCAGATCGACCTGAAGAAGGACTACGCCCCACGCTTCGGTTTCGTGTGGGACCCGACGCGCGACCACAAGACGAAGGTCTACGGATCCTTCGGCCGCTACTACGAAGAGATCCCGATGGACCTCGTCATCCGGTCGTATTCGTACGAGCGCCAGCCGCACATCTACAACTACTCACCGACCGACTTCCATCCCGACCCGAACGCGGAGGCGGATCTCGGGAAACAGTCGAACATCGTCGGCGCGAACATCGAACCGGCCGATCCAAACCTCCACGGCCAGTACCTCCGCGAATTCGTGATCGGGGGCGAGCGCGAGGTGATGCCGGACTTCGCGATCGGCGTCAAGTACGTCTACCGCAACTACGGCGAGGTGATCGAGGATTTCCTCTCCGATCCCGCGGCCGGCGTCTACTCCATCGGAAATCCCGGCGAAGGAATCATGAAGAACGTCTACGACTACAACTACGACGCGACGCCGTACCCGGCGCAGAAGCCGCAGCGGATCTTCCGCGGCGTGGAGATCGACGCCACGAAGCGTTTCTCGAACCGCTGGTCCATGCTCGCGTCGTATCTCTGGTCGAAGCTCGACGGCAACTACGACGGCGAGTTCGCGCCGTTCACGAACGTCGGAGCGGATCCGAACATCTCGGCCGCGTACGACTACGCGGATTTCGCCACGAACCATTTCCTGGACGGCACGCTCGCGAGCTATTCCCCGATCACGAACGGCGGCCCGCTCTCCAACGACCGCCGGAGCCAGGCGAAGCTGTCCGGCACGTACACGGCGCCTTTCGGGTTGAACGTCGGGCTGTCGGCCTACTACCAGACGGGGGCGCCGCTCTCGCGGATGGGCTTCGTCGACGGCTACGGGCGGTACGAGCTCTTTCTGACCAAACGCGGTTCGGAAGGACGGAGCCCGAGCATCTACGAGGCGGATCTCCACCTGGGATATCCCCTCGTCCTGAAACCGGTGACGATCAATCTGATGGCCGACGTCTTCAACCTCCTGAATGCCCAGCGGCCGGTGCTCCTCGATCAGCGATGGGATTTCCAGGAGGCGGACAATTCGAGTCCGACGCCGACGAACCCGAATTACAAGAAGGCGGTGTTGCGCCAGCCGCCGCGCAGCGTGAGGTTCGGCGTCCGGGTGTCCTTCTAGCGAGGCGAGGCGCGGCGATCCATCGAGCCGGGCGGGCGCGGGCCGCCGCGTGACCCTCCGACGTACGTTTCAGTACGCCTGCGGGTCCCGCGGGGGCGGCCCGCATCCCGCCGGGCTCGCGTCTGGCCGCGCCATCCTCCGAAGGGTTGACCTCGAACCACCGCTGGCGAAGGTGATCTCGCCGGTCTGCGTCATTCCGAACGAATGTGAGGAATCCTCGTCGGTTCTGCGCTGGCGCGAGCTCAGCGGGCGCGGGCGGGGGACGGCGCATCCCAAGGGCTCGCCGGCGTGGGCGTCATCGCCACGGGCGGCCCTTCCTTCGGCGAAAGCGTCTCCCGAAGCTGCTTCAGGAGCTGCGCCATCGTCGGATCCTTCGGCTGCGGCCAGAGATAGCGGACGATCCGGAGCGCCGCGGCCCGGTTTCCGGAGTCGAGCTCGGTCTGGGCCTCTTCTTCCAGCCGAACCCGCGTCTCCTCCGGGAAGCCCTGCTCCAGCGCGTACGCGAGCCGTTCCTCGAGCGTGCGGCGCGCGAGTCCCGTGTCGTGGAGCGCCCGTGCGAGAAAGATCCGCTTGGCGAGGATGCAGGCGACCGCGTCGTCGCAAGGGGCGTTCGCGTCCGCCGCCTTCTCGACGGCGGCGAGCCGGGCCCATCCGTCCTCCGGAAGGGAGGACGGCGCGTATCCCGCCGTGTCGAGCCACCGCTGGTTGACCGCCAGCGCGCCGGCGAAGTCTCTTCGATCCATCGCCGCGAGCATCATGCCGTCGAGGACGTCGAGGCGCACCCCGACGGGCATGACGGTCGCCGGCAGGTCCGCGAGCGCCCGCCATTCGCGCGCCGACTCTTCCCGATCGAGGCGGTCGAGCGTCCGGATCGAGGCGAGCCGCAGGTCCCAGTTCGCCGGTTCCGCGCGGATCGCCTCGCGCACGATCTCCGCGGCGGCGGGCGCGGCGTCCTTGCCGCGCGTCCGGATGAGCCGCTCCGCGAGCGACCACGACACCGTTCGGCAGTAGTTCCCGGAGAGCGCCGCCGCGACCGGATCGGCCGGTTCGAAAGGGCACTTCGCGAGGAGGGCGGCGAGGGGAGCGGGCTTTCCGAGCAGCCGGTCGAGATACGCGACGAAGATCGTCTCGAACGCGGGATTGTCGTCCGCCGGATCGGAGACGAACGCCGCCGCGAGCCTCCGCGCTTCGGCGAGGTCGCCGCCGCTCAGATGCAGGTAGCCCGCCCATCCGGACCGGAAGGGCCCGGCCGCCGGTCCCTGGTCCTCGATCATCGTCCGGTAGAGGTCCGACACGAACTGGCGGACCTGCCGGTCCGATACGAAGTAGCGGGGCTTTTCTCCGGGGAGCGCGGCCGCGGCTTCGATTTCGTCCTTTCCGGGAGATCCGTACGTGGCTTCGCTTCCGTGCTCGAGGAGGAACGCGATTCCGAGGTCGTCGGAAGGACGGAGCGCGATCATCCGGACTCCCGCGCGGGCCCGTTCGTTCCCGCGCGGCAGCTCGGCGGCCGAGTTGCGGAGCTCGTATTCCGCGGCGCGGCGATCCTGCGGGGACATCTTTTCCGCGGCCGACCGTTCCTCGGCGAACCAGGCGGCGAGCAGGTCGGAGGAACCCTCGTCCTTCTTCGCGTTCACCGCCGCGACCCGGGCCCGGTATCCGAGCGAGAGACAGACCATGTCCTCCATCGTCCGCAGCTGGGCCGCGGATGGCTCGAGAGAGCCCGGGGTCGGGGCGAATTCCGGAGAGAGCAGACGCCCGCAGACCGCCTCGCGGAGCTTCGGGTCCGACTCGAGCGCCCGCCGGACGTCGGCGCCGAACGGATGCTTCGGATCGCGGGTGAGATACGCCTCCGGCGCCGCCCCGGGCGGAAACCAGATCTTCCGCGCTTCGTCGAAGACCCCGGAGGTCTGAGCGGGGGAGGGACGTGTCGCGGCGAGGACCGCCGCGGCGGCGAAGAGAAGCGAACGGCGCATTTCGCGCGAGTTTACCGGACCGCGGAGGCGGCCGATAACGGGAAATTGCCGGGATTCTCCGTGCTTCCCGAGCGACGGCGGCCGAAAAAGGCCCGCCCCCTCCCGGTTCTCGACAGGAGGGGGCGGAGAGGAAGGAGAGGAACCCGGAGCGCGCTGTTCTCAGCGCATGGAGAATAGATACCGCTCGAGCTCCGCGATGTCCTGATTCATTTTGATCAACGGACTATGATCCGCCGCAGGAGCAAGCCATGAAATTCGGAATCCTCGCGCCGGCGGCCGCCGCCGTGGCGCTCGCCATCACCGGCGCCGCGCGGCGAGCGATCACCGGAGTTCCCGTGAACCTTTCCGCGGCGCGCATCGCCGACCTGTCCCACTCCTTCGACGAGAAGACGATCTACTGGCCGAATGCTCCGTCCGGATTCGTTCTCCATCGGGAATCGTTCGGGAAGACCCCGGCGGGCTTCTTCTACGCGTCGAACGACTTCTGCGCGCCGGAGCACGGCGGGACGCATCTCGACGCGCCGATCCACTTCTCGGAAGGGAAGTGGTCGGTGGACCAGATATCCGTGCGGCAACTCGTCGGTCCCGGCGTCGTGATCGACGTCGCGCGGCAGGCGGCGGCGGACCGCGATTACCGGCTGACCCTCGACGACGTGCGCGCCTGGGAGAAGAAGCACGGGCCGGTGCCGGCGGCCGCGATCGTGATCCTGCGGACCGGTTGGGCCAGCCGCTGGCCGGACCGGAAGGCGTACCTCGGCGACGACACCCCCGGCCGGATCACGAACCTCCATTTCCCCTCCTACGGCCGCGAGGCGGCCGAATTCCTGGTGAGCGTGCGGAAGGTCGCGGCGATCGGCGTCGACACGGCGAGTCTCGACTACGGCCCGTCCGCGGATTTCATCGTGCATCGGACCGTTCTCGGCGCGAACGTGCCGGGCCTCGAGAACCTGACCGGACTCGAGGCCCTGCCCGAGACGGGCTTCTGGGTGATCGCTCTCCCGATGAAGATCGCCGGAGGGTCGGGCGCGCCGTTGCGGGCGATCGCGGTGTTGCCCCGATGAGCGGACGCCTGGCCCTGCTCGCGATCGCCGCGCTCGCGGCTGCGGCGCCGGCGCTCCCGCCGGGCTCGCGCCGGGAGGCGACCTCATGGGCGGAATCGCGGACGGAAAAGGACGGGCGCCGCATCACCCGCACCGTGAATCGGCGGTTCACGTTCGTCGGGGCATACCGGGATCGCACGACCGCGGTGCGGATGCTGCTGGCGGAAACGTTCGACCGTGAGCTGGACTCCGGCGCCGAAGGAGAGCGATCGACGGTGTCGGTCGAGGCGTACCCGGCGACGGGCCCGGGCGGAGCGCTCTGGTCCTTCCGCGCCGAAGGAGCGAGCGGCGACGCGCGGGAGGACAACCTCTATCGCGTCATCCGCCCCGGGTGCTGCGGCGCCCGGGACCTCGCGATCTACTTCAGCCTGCTCGACGGGCGCGAGCTCTTCGACGCCGACGCCCCGATCCTCTCGATCGAGGTGCCCAACTCGCCGCTCCGGCGCTTCGCGGCGTACCACGATCTGATGGCGGCGGCTCCCGTTCCGGAATCGAAGAACGAACCGCGGGTGATCGGGGCGCTGTCGTGGGGGAGCGACCGGGAGCCGGCGCGCCGCGTCCGCGTTCTCGCCGACACCGACCACCCGGGCGAGGAATTCGCCGCCAGGAAGCTGTCGATCGTCGCCGCCGGCAAGGAGATCGACGACGCGCGATACGAACTGTGGAGCGCGGACAAGAGCGCCGACCCGTCCCGGATCGGCGGCTTTTCGATCCGCGTCTCCGCGTTCACCGAACCGGATCTCCTTTTCGAGATTCCCGTCGAAGGGGATCGGCTGGTGATCGAGAAGGCGAAGCTCGGGAAGGGGATCCGCCTGGCGAGCTAACAGGTTGCGAGTCTCGGGTCCGAGAGAGAGCCCGACCTTCGACCCCTCGCTCTCCGGTTCGCCGACCTCATCGGTTCGACGTTCCCCACAGCTGTTTCAGACGCGCATCGCGCCCGCAGCCGCGGCGGTAAGTCTGATAGCGGATCGGGTCCTTCTTCCAGTAATCCTGGTGATACTCCTCGGCGCGGTAGAACGGGCCGGCCGGCGTGATCTTCGTCAGGATGGGTTCTTTGAACGTCTTCGTCCGTTCGATCTCCTGCTTCGACTCGAGAGCGTCACGCTTCTGCTCGTCCGAGTGATAGAAGATTTCCGAACGGTAGGGACCCCCCACCCCTCCCCAGTCGCAGAACTGCCGGTCCTCGGTCGTCGGATCGACGAGGCGCCAGAAGCGATCCACGAGCTGGCGGTAGGTGATCTTCGACGGATCGAAGAGCACTTCGATCGCTTCGGCATGGCCGGTCGTGTGCGTTCCGACCTGTTCGTACGTCGGATTCGCGACGTGCCCTCCGGTGTACCCGGCCGTGACCGAGAAGACGCCCGGAATCTCTTCGAAATCGTGCTGGGTGCACCAGAAGCAGCCGCCGGCGAACGTCGCCTTGTCGAGCCGAGGCTTCGCGGCGGGAGCCGCACCGAGGACGATCCCGGGCAGGAGCAGGGAGACGGCGAGAACGAGGAATCGGCCTTTCAAGCGTCCTTCCTTTCGCGGATCGATCCGCCCGACGATTGTGCCACGCGGCTGCGCCTCGGCAACCCGCTTTCATACGGTCCGAGAATCGGGGCGGGAGGGGCGATGGAACGCCGCGTGCTCGGATCCCCGCGGTCGCTCCGAAGGGGCGTGGCGGCGCCCGCGCGGTACGACGCGGCCGGTCCCGCGTCAATCGCCGAGCGGGAGGCTCATTCCGCCGCGGCGAGCACTTCCTCGGCGTGGTTCTCGGGCTTGACCCTCGGCCAGACCGCCGCGATCTTTCCCTTCGAGTCGATCAGGTACGTGACGCGGTTCGTTCCCATGAATTTCCGGCCGTAGAGGCTCTTCTCTCCCCAGACGCCGTAAGCCTGCACGATCTTCTTCTCCGGATCGGCGAGCAGGCGAAACGGGAGCGAGAACTTTTCGGCGAACTTCCTGTGCGATTTCTCGTCCTGCGCCGAAACGCCCAGGACTTCGATCTTGCGGCGCCGGAACGCGCTCCACCCGTCGCGGAACGAGCACGCCTCTTTCGTGCACCCCGGCGTGTCGTCCTTCGGGTAGAAGTAGAGGACGACCTT
Organism: Thermoanaerobaculia bacterium; assembly: GCA_035717485.1. NCBI lineage: Bacteria > Pseudomonadati > Acidobacteriota > Thermoanaerobaculia > Thermoanaerobaculia bacterium. Next base: position 16,029 of record DASTIQ010000175.1, read on the forward strand.
CTTTCCGCGAAAATCGGAGAGCTTCACGGGCTCGCCCTCCTGGTCCACGGTCTTGAAATCCGGAGCCTTGTCGCCGACCTCGAGAAGCGCCATGCGGGACCTCCGCCGCGATCTTAACCGCAACTTCAGAGCGATCGGGTTAGCATCGCACGGATGAAGAGGCGGATGGTTCTCGTCCTTCTCGGAGCCGCCGCGACCGCCTCGGGGGCGCCGGTCACGCGGGACCAGCTGGTTTCGATGGCGCGCGACAAAGTGGATCCCGGCGTCATGCGCGCCATCGTCGAGCGGGACTGCGTCGATTTCGACGTCGCCGCGGACAACGCCGCGGAATTGTCGCGCGTCGTTCCCGCCGCGGTCCTCGAAGCCGCGATCGCTTGCCGGCGTTCCGAGACCGCGCGCCCCGCCCTCTCTCCGCGCGCGGAGATTCCGGCGACGTCCGGGGCGCCCGCCGACGCTCCGCCCGCCACGGCTCCGCCCGCCACGGCTCCGCCGTCCCTGGCGTCTTCGGCGGCAGCGCCCTCGGGGGCGCCCGCCGACGCCCGGATCCGGCTGCGGGCCGTATTCATCGGGGAATCCGGCGCGTTGCGCTGCTCGGCGTCGATCGACGGCGTCGAAGCCGCGACCTTCGTCAAGCAGGAGGAAGGAAAGTTCGGCGAGGCAGTCGAGCGGACGAAGATCGGCCGCGAAAGCGGGTACCTGCCGGTCGCGCCGGGGCGCCATCGCGTGATCTTCCGGTGCGATCCGAAGGCTCAGGCCGTCACGGTCGACGTCGACGTACCGGCCGGCGGGAGCCGCACGATCGAGATCGGCGAGACGACGTTGCGGCACTGGAAGCTCCGCCGCATCCGCACGCCGTAGCCCTTTCGAGCGGGAGATTCCCGGTATATTGATCGGCATGGATCGCACGAAATTTCTCCCGGCTCTCCGGCGGCTCTTCGTCTTTTCCGTCGTCGTGTGGCTCTTCTTCGCGGGCGCGGCCGGCGCGAAACCTCCGTCGAACGCCGGAGGGGCGGATCTCGACCGGATCGTCCGGCTGTGGGCCGCCGCGACCGGGGGTCTCGAGCGTCTCCGCGCCCTCCGCAGCGTTCGAATGACCGGTCGGATCACGGTCGGCAGCGATCCGCCGCATCCGATCACGGTCGAAATCGCGCGTCCGGGAAAGATCCGGACCGAAGTCCGGTTTCCGGAGGGCGCCTGGGTTCAGGTGTTCGACGGGAGCCGGGGATGGACGATCTCTCCGTCCCCGACTCACCGGGAGGCGCTGCCGATGACGCCCGAGCAGGCCGCCAGCGCTCCGGAGCAGGCCGACATCGACGGCCCGCTCGTGGATTCGGCCCGGAAGGGGATCCGGCTCGCGCTCGAAGGGAAGACGACGGTCGGCGGCAAGGAAGCGTGGCGGATCCGGGTCACGCGTCCGGACGGCGTCGTGCGCTATCTCGACATCGACGGCACGACCTCGCTCAAAGTGCGCTGGCTCGGGGAACTCGGGGAGGGCTCGAACCGGCAGATGAACGCCTCCGTCTTCCTGGATTACCGGTCCGTCGGCGGACTTTCCTTCCCGTTCCGGATCGTCTCGGGAATCGCCGGAGGCGCCGTGAACCAGGAGATCGATTTCGACAGGATCGAGGTGAACCCGACGATTCCGGAATCCGATTTTTCCCGGCCCCGGTGACGCCCGGTCACCGCTTGCGGGCGACGAGGCGGAAGAGGACGAGGAGCTCTTCGTCGTCGGCGACCACCGCCCGGGCGATCTCGTCGCTGCGGTCGGTCGCCGCGCGGTCCAGCACGTATTCCTGCAGGAGACGCCGGCTCCCGGGGAGCGCGTCGGCGGCGACAACTTCGACGAGGCCGGTCCGCTCCCACTCGTTCTTCCACCATTCGACCGAATGGACGAACGACCAGTGCTCTCCGAACGTCTCGCGCAGGAACCCGGGCGCGGCGTCCGGCGATTCGATCTCGCGCGTGAACCCGATGTCCGCGATCGCGAGGTGGCCGCCGGGACGGACGAATCCGGCGAGGTAGGGCAGGAACCGGTCGTCGGTGCCGTAATAGAGATACGAGTCGATCGCGATCGCGGCGTCGAAGTATTGCTCGGCGAAGGGAAGGTCTCGCGCGTCGGCGCGGAGGGGGAAGACGAGCGCTTCGCAGGCCGCCCCGCGGATCGCCTCGAGATTTTCGGACGGCGAAACGTCCCGGTCGACCGCCCAGACCGAGACGCCGAGTTCCCGGGCGAACCAGATCGAGCTCACCGCCCGTCCGCAGCCGAGATCGAGGATCCGCATTCCCGGCGAGAGCGGCATGGCGTCGGCGAGGCTCGCCGCCTGGACGATCGGATTCTGGCCGTCGGAGAGGCGCCGGATGCGCTCGTCGCTCAGGCCGGCCGACGCCGGAGAATCGCTCAACGTCCGGCGGCCCTTCGCGCGCGCGCGGGCGCCTCCCGCGCGATCCGGAGGTAGAGCTTCTCGTAGTTGGCCGCCATCCGCCGGTAGCCGAAGCGTTCCCGGGCGCGGTCGCGGCATCGGCGCCGGTCGAACGCCTCCGTTCGGCCGGCCGCGGCGACGAGATCGTCGATCGTCGCTCCGAGCCAGCCGGTCACGCCCTCCTCGACGAGCTCCGGGAGAGCTCCGCGCGGCGTCGCGATCACGGGCGTGCCCGCGGCCATCGCTTCGGCGGCGACGAGCCCGAAGGGCTCCTCCCATTCGATCGGAAACAGGAACGCCCGCGCCCGGCTCATGAGATCGAGCACTTCGCGGTTCGGGAGCCGCGGATGGTGAACGACACGCGACCCGTCGACGTGAGGCGCGATCTCGGACTCGTAGTAGCGGCGGCTCTCCGGGAGATACGGGGAAACGTCGCCGACGATGACGAGCGGGAGCCCCGAGCGCCGGGCGATCTCGATCGCCGCCGCGGCCCCCTTCGACGGAACGAGTCTGCCGACCGTCAGCAGGAAGCCGCCGGGCGAGCGGCCGAACGGCACCCGGTCCACGTCGATTCCGTTGGCGACGACCGGCAGGCCCGGGTCGAGGGCGTCCGCCTGCGCCCGGGAAACGCAGGCGAACCGCAGCCGCGGGAACCGCTCGCGGTAATACTCGTAAACGGACTTTTCCATGTAGTCGAAGGTGAGAAGCGTGGGGCACGGGGCGGTGGCCGAGAAGTACGGCGCGGGCGTCGGCCAGTGGGCGTGGATGACGTCGAAATCCCCGGAGTTCCCGTACGCCTCGAAGACGTTTCGTACGTCGAGCTCGCGTTCGAGATAGAGGTTCGACGACGGGTCGTCCTGCGCCGCCCGCGGCAGTACCGAGCGCAGCTCCGCGTCGGTCCGGGAATCTCCCGAGGCGAAGAGGGTCACGCGGTGGCCTCGCTCGCGCAATCCGCGCGTCAGATTCGCGATGACGAGCTCGGTGCCTCCGGTCGATCGGGGCGGAACCCGGAACGCGACTCCGGCGATCTGCGCGATCCGGAGGGGCTCGCTTCGCTCGAACGGGATCCAGGACGCGTCCATCGGAAGGCAAATTTGCAAGAAACGTTCCCCCGACGGAGGATTCGGGCGGGGAGGCCGGATGGCACGCACGGCGCTCGTGACGGGCGGAAACCGCGGGATCGGATTCGAGGTCTGCCGGGAGCTCGCGCGAGCCGGCCTGACGGTCGTCCTCGCCGCGCGCGATCGCGAGGCCGGAGAGGCGGCGGCCGCGAAGATCCGGAAAGAGGGGACGGACGTGCGTTTCGAGATGATGGACGTCTCGAGGGACGCCTCCGTCGAGTCCGGCGCCCGCCGGCTCTCGGCGGCCGGCCTCGCCGTCGACGTTCTCGTCAACAATGCCGCCATCTATCCCGGCGACCGGCTGCTCGACGCCCGCCGCGACGCGGTGCGCGAGACGATGGAGATCAACTTCTTCGGCGCGGTGCGGACGTGCCGTGCATTCGTGCCGGGAATGATCGCGCGGCGATACGGAAGAGTGGTGAACGTTTCCTCGGGCTCGGGCTCGTTCGCGGAAGGTCTCCCCGGGCCGCCCGCCTACGCCCTTTCGAAGGCCGCGCTGAACGCGCTGACCGTGAAGCTCGCGGCGGAGGTTTCGGGAGACGTCAAGGTGAACGCGGTGTGTCCGGGGTGGGTCCGAACGCGCATGGGAGGACGGAACGCGTCCCGCTCGGTCGAGGAAGGCGCCGAGACGATCGTCTGGCTCGCGACGCTGCCGGCGCGGGGCCCGAACGGAGGGTTCTTCCGCGACCGGAAGCCGATCCGCTGGTGAGGTCGCGCCGCCGGGCTCGCTCGAGCGCGCCGGGTCCTGTCACGATTTTGCCGAGAACCGGGACCGCCCTTCCTTCGTAGCTCTCCGCCAGGAGGTGCTCATGGACCGAATCTGGACGCGGCTGCTGCTCTGTTTTGCGATCGGCGGCGCGCCCCTACGCGGCTTCGGCGCCGAACCGCCGCGATCGTGCGCGGGGCCGCAGTTCCGCGGCGGCGGCGCGCACGAAGCGGTCTACTGCGGCGATCCGGTGCGGAGGGTGGCGGGCGCGCTCTGGCGATTCCGGTCGGGCGGGGCGATCGAATCGAGCCCCGCGGCCGCTGGCGATTTCGTGTATTTCGGGAGCGAGGACGGCTTTCTCCACGCGGTGGCTCTCTCGACCGGGCGCGAGATCTGGCGGTTCGACGCGGGCGGGGCCGTGGACGGATCTCCCGCGGTCGACGCGGGCTCCGTGTACGCGACGAGCCGCAACCGCCGGGTCTTCGCGCTCGACCGCGCGACGGGCCGGCAGAAGTGGAGCGTCTCGTTCGGCGACGATCTTCCCTTCGCGTGGGGATACGACGTGTTCCTGTCGTCCCCCGTGGTCGACGGGCCCTCGCTCTACGTCGGAGCCGGCGACGGAGGCGTGTACCGTCTGTCCGCGGCCGACGGCGAGGTGATCTGGAAATTCCTCACGGGAGGCCGCGTGCGGTCGTCTCCCGCGCTCGCCGGCGGCGTCGTGTACGCCGGCAGCTTCGACGGCGTCTTCTACGCGATCGACGCGCGTTCGGGGAAGCTCCGATGGAAATACGCGACCGAAGGCGCCGCGATCGACTGCGCGAAGTGGGGCTTCGACCGGCGGTCGATCAATTCGTCGGCCGCGGTTGCCGACGGCGTCGTCACGTTCGGCTCCCGCGACGCCCACCAGTATGCGCTCGACGCCGCGACGGGAAGATTCCTCTGGAAGATCGCGCACCCCGTCGCGCTCTCGGCGGACCACGCGGAGCTCGCCTGGTGCGAGGGCTCTCCGGCGATCGCGGACGGCGTCTCGTACGTCGGGAGCTCGGACGGCCACTTCGTCGACGCGGTCGAGCTCCGGACCGGACGGGAGCTCTGGAGGCGATCGACCCCCGGGCGGGTGATCGGCTCGCCGGCGATTTCGGGCGATCTCCTGGTTTGCGGGGGAGAAGACGCGACGGTGTTCGCCCTCGACCGGAAGGAGGGGAACCCCGTCTGGAGCTTCCGGACGGGAGGGCGCGTCTACTCTTCGCCCGCGGTCGCCCGCTCGACGGTCCTCGTCGGATGCGCGGACGGCTCGATGTACGCGCTCTCGGACGCGCGGCCGGGCGCGGGGTTCGTTCCGCGGCGGGCGGTCTACTGGGACGAGAAGCTCTCGGGATGGTTCTCGGGGGCCGCCGCGATCCGCGACTACCTGGCGAGCGAGGGATACGAGCTCCTCGACGCCGCGGCGCTGCCCCGCTTCCTCGAAAACCGCATCGAGGACGGCGTTCCGTCGGTCGTCGTCTTCGCGTCGGACGAGCCGCCCTCGTCGCTGACCGAAACGGCGGGCGACACGCCGCCGCTGGTCCGCCGCTATCTCGAAGCGGGCGGACGCGCGGTCTGGGTCGGGTTCCCTCCGTTCGCGCTGAAGTTCGACGAGTCGACCGGCAAGCGCACGGGTCTCGACGCCGCCCGGGGACTCCGGATCCTCGGCGTCGGACGGAGCGCGTTTTCCTCGGAGGACGCCGAAGACCGGGGAGCCACCCCGACGGCCGAAGGGCTCTCCCGGGGCCTGCCGAGGAGCTGGATGGGCTCCTTCCCGGTGTCTCCGGCCGACGTGGGCACGGTCCTCGCGCGCGACCGGGACGGGCTCGCCAACGCCTGGGCGAAGCCCTTCGGCAGGGGGGAATTCGTCCGCGTCTGGGGCCTGCGCTCGCCGATGACCGATCTCGAAGCGCTGAGGCGGATCGCCGAGCACGGATTCGAACGGGAGGGCGCCCGATGAAGCGGCCGTGGGGCGGGCGCCCGAGGATTCGAAAAGCGGAGACGGGATCTCTGCCCCGGATTCATTCCGGGCACCGGGCGACCGCCGGTTCGCTCGGGACTCGGTCCCGCGCACTCACCGCCGGGAGCGTTCCGGACTAGGATTTTCCGGATGCCCGTCTTCCGGCTCGACGACCGTCTCGTTTTCCCGCCGCCGTCGCTCGCCGAGGACGGGCTCCTCGCCGTCGGCGGCGATCTCCGCCCGGATCGGCTCCTCCTCGCGTATTCCTCGGGGATCTTTCCCTGGTACGACGAGGGGCAGCCGATCCTCTGGCATTCGCCCGACCCCCGAATGGTGCTCGAGGCGGAGGAGCTCCACGTGCCGAGGAGCCTCGAGAAGCGAATGCGGAGGGCACCGTTCCGGCTGACGATGGACACGGCCTTCCGGGAGGTGATGGACGGGTGCGCGTCGGCGCCCCGGCCGGAGGGGCCGGGAACCTGGATCACGCCGGAGATGCTCGAGGCCTACGTCGAGCTCCACCGCCGGGGTTTCGCGCATTCGGTCGAGGCGTGGAGCGGCGAGACGCTCGCCGGCGGGCTCTACGGCGTCTCGCTCGGCGCCGCGTACTTCGGCGAATCGATGTTCGCCCGCCTTCCGGACGCTTCGAAGATCGCCTTCGTCGCCCTCGTGCGCCAGCTCGCCCGCTGGGAGATCACGCTCATCGACTGCCAGGTGTACACGGAGCACCTCGACCGGTTCGGCGCGGCGGAATGGCCGCGGGAACGGTACCTGAACGCGCTCGCGGCCGCGCTCGCGAAGCCGACCCGTCGGGGGAAGTGGGAGTTCGAGGAGCGGGAAGAGAGGGAGCGGCGCGTCAGGCCGGCGCCGCCGAGAACGTCAGGGCGTCTCCCGCGACACCGATCGTGACCGTGCCGCCCTTTTCGAGCTTGCCGAACAGGATCTCGTCGGTCAGCGGGTCCCGGACCTCCGCCTGCAGCACCCGCGAGAGGGGGCGCGCGCCGAACGCCGGGTCGTAGCCCTTCCGGGCGAGATAGGTCCGCGCCTCCGGCGTGAGCGTGATCGCGATCTTCCGCTCGGCGAGCTGCGTCTCGAGCTCGCGGACGAATTTCTCGACGATCGCTTCCATCACCGCGGGATCGAGCGGACGGAACGTGACGATCGCGTCGAGGCGGTTGCGAAACTCGGGCGCGAACAGGCGATCGATCGCCTGTTTCGTTCGGTGCGGTGCGTCGTGGAGCGTGTCCGCCGAGAACCCGATCGAGCCGGCCGAGGCCTCGCGGGAGCCGGCGTTGGACGTCATGATGAGGACGACCTGCCGGAAGTCGGCCTTCCGGCCGTTGTTGTCGGTCAGCGTGGCGTGGTCCATCACCTGCAGCAGAATGTTGAAGAGATCGGGATGAGCCTTCTCGATCTCGTCGAGGAGCACGACGCTGTACGGGTGCGACCGGATCGAGTCGACGAGGAGCCCTCCCTGCTCGAACCCCACGTAGCCGGGAGGCGCGCCGATCAGCCGCGCGACGGCGTGTTTCTCCATGAATTCGCTCATGTCGAAGCGGACGAACTCGCTGTCGAGCTGGCGGGCGAGCTGCCGCGCGAGCTCGGTCTTGCCGACCCCCGTCGGCCCGGTGAAGAGAAAGCTCCCCGCCGGGTGGTCGGGATGTCCGAGCCCGGCCCGGGAACGCTTGATCGCGCGGGCGACGGCGCGGACCGCCTCCTCCTGCCCGAAGACCACCGACTCGAGCGCCGCTTCGAGCCCGAGGAGCCGGTCCTTTTCCGAGACGGTCACCTGCTGCGCCGGAATCCGCGCCATCCGCGCGACGACGCGCTCGACCTCGGTCTCTCCGACGGTTCCGGGCCGGTCGCCGGAGCGGAGGCGGAAAGCCGCGCCCGCCTCGTCCATCACGTCGACGGCGCTGTCGGGGAGTTTCGACTCCCGAAGGTGCCTCGACGCGAGCCGGACGGCGGCGTCGAGCGCTTCCTCGGTGTACGTCACCCGGTGATGTTCCTCGTAGCGGGAGCGGAGCCCGCGGAGGATCTTGCGCGCGTCCTCGAACGACGGCTCGTCGACGGCGATCTTCTGCAGGCGCCGCGCGAGCGCGCGATCCTTCTCGACGTGCTTGAACTCCTCGTGCGTCGTCGAGCCGATGAGGCGCAGCTTTCCCTCCGTCAGAACGGGCTTGACGAGGTTCGCGAGGTCCATCGTGCCGCCGGTCGTCGCGCCGGCGCCGACCATCGTGTGGAGCTCGTCGATGAAGAGCACGGGCTTCGGCTTCTTCGCGAGCGCGCCCATGAGGGCCTTGAACCGCTCCTCGAAGTCTCCCCGGTAGCGGGTGCCGGCGAGCAGGGCGCCTCCGTCGAGCGCGAATATCTCCGCGTCCTTCAGGAGCGGCGGGACGTCGGCCGCGAGGAGGCGCTGCGCGAGGCCTTCGACGAGGGCGGTCTTTCCGACGCCGGCCTCCCCGACGAAGACGGGGTTGTTCTTGCGCCGGCGGGCGAGGACCTCCATCGCCCGGTCGAGCTCGTCGGTGCGTCCCACGAGAGGATCGAGCTCTCCGCGCCGCGCGCGCTCCGTCAGGTTGACGGTGAACGCCGCGAGCGGGTCTTTCGGGGAGGGCGCTTCGCCTTCCCCCGCCGGAACGGGGGCGGAGCCCTCCGCCGTCGCTTCGGCGGGCGGAACCTTCGTGATCCCGTGCGAGACGTAGTTCAGCACGTCGAGGCGCGTCACGCCGTGAGCGAGGAGCATCTTCGCGGCCGCGGTCTTCGGCTGCCCGAGAATCGCGGCGAGCAGGTCTCCCACGCTCACGCCCTCGTCCCGCCCCGAATTCTCGACGTGGAGAATCGCGATCTGGAGGACACGGCGGAACGCGAGCGTCTGGATCGGCTCGGCGGTCCCGACGCCTTTCGGCAGCGTCTCGACGCCGTCCTCGAGGTGCCGCTTGACCTCGCCGCGGAGCCGGGCGGGGTCCGCGCCGCACGCGGCGAGGATTTCCTCGCCGGCCGGGTCGTTGACGATCGCGTAGAGGAGGTGTTCGAGCGTCAGGTGCGCGTGCCGCCGGCTCTGCGCCTCCCGGAAGGCGACGGTCAGCACCATTTCGACGGCCGCGGACAGCATGACGGATTCATTGTACGTTCGCCGGGCCCGGAGCGGCGACGCGCGGCGTCAGCGCTCGTGGCCGGTTCGCTTCGTGCAATCGAGAGGCGGATCGAAGGCCGGCGGCGGGATCGTCTCCCGATGCAGGCCGGTCACCTCCGTGCGGGTCGTCGTCGTCGCGGGTCTGCCGCCGTCGAACGCGACCGTCGTGGAGGTCACGCGCCTGACGGGTGCGCCCGGAACGCCGGTCAGAACGGCGTCGAGCTTCGCGCCGAGCTCTCCTCCCGCCGCTCCGGGGCTCCCTTTCGTCAGCCACACCGAGAAAGCGGGATCGCGAAGCTCCTCCGCGACCCAGAGATCGTCGATCGTCACCGTGTGGGCGCGGCGGGAGCTTCCCTGGCCCTGGAGGAGGGTGTCGTACTCGCTCTTCACGCGGCAATGACGCGTGGAAAGTCCCGCGATCACCGGGCCGGCGTCGTCGAGGACTTTTTCGACGCGGACGTTCCGGAACGACGTCGAAACGGGAGAGCCGGGCCCGATCCGCGTCTCCCGGGCCGCGGGAGGCGTCCAGGGGCGGCATTCCTTCCGTTCGAGGTCGAAATATCGAAGCGTCTTCCCCCCGTCGGTCGTCAGAAGCACGTCCCCTTTCGGCGTGGCCGGGTTGTCGCTTTCGACGAATTCGATCTTTCCCCGTTCCGCATCCACCCACCCCCGGACGGTCGAGCCCCCGATTCCGGCCAGACGCCGGGCCGGGCCCTCGACTCGGGTCGTCGCGGTGAAGGTCGCGCCCGCGCGGGCCGGTACCGGCGCGATCGCCGCCGCCGCGAGCGCCGGCAGAATCAGAAGACGACGGACGCTCATCGAACGCTCCTCGAGCCTCCGGGCCGGAAGAAGAGGGGCCGCCTCGCGGCGGCCCCGATGCCGAACTCCGTGAACGATCAATTGAGGGACAGCTCCCAGACGCCCCGGCCGTAGCTCGAGACGCGAAGGAACGTTCCGGTCGGGGAGAGGTACATGTCCGAGATCATCGAGAGCGGGAGGCCGCTGCCCAGGGCGTCCCAGTGGGATCCGCCGTCGGTCGTCCGATAGACGCCGATCCAGTTCGCGGCATACACCGTGCGGCCCGTCGGATCGGACGGGTCGACGACGATCTTGTTGATCGGGAGCTGGGGAAGGTCGCCCGTGGCGTCGCTCCAGGTCGCGCCGCCGTCGGCGCTCGAGGCGACGTGGGGAGCGGAATAAGCGGCTTCCGAAGCGAGATAGATCTTCGAGTTGTCGGCGCTCCATCCGCTCGTCGAGTTGTATCCGGGCCAGGTCGGCACGCCCGAGGCGGCGACGTTGACGTCCGTCCATGTGGCACCGCCGTCGTGCGTGTAGAGGAAATGTCCGCTCGTGCATGCGAGGCCGACGTAGTGGAGGTCCGTCGGCGAGAGCCCGATGCCGTGACTGACTCCCCGGATCTGCCGTCCGGTGAAGTTCGGATCCGGAAGGTCGGCCGAGCTCCAGACCGCGCTCCAGGTGTCGCCTCCGTCGGTCGTCCTCAGCAGATAGTGGGCGGTGTTCGTGTAGAACACGCGGCCGGTCGGATCGGCGGCCGAAGTCGGCGTCGCGATCGGCGTGACGAAATACGAGTCGTAGTACCACGGATAATCCGGGGCCGGTCCCGCGAGGTTCGACGTGTTCAGCAGCACGTCGTACTTGGCCTGGTTGTTGGGCGGGTTGCTCTTCCACCGGCGGATGTCGAGGTAGTAGAGGCTCCCCATCGAAACGTCGTCGTTGGCCTGGCTCCAGCCCGTGCCGAAACCGTCGCCGCCGATCGATCCGGTGTACGTGTTGCCATTGACCCGGTAGAGCGTGCCGTTGTCCTGAAGGCCGATCAGGGTGTCGTCCGGGTGGACCGTGCCCGCCGCGAGCGCGTAGATCAGAGCGTTGCCGAGCCCCTGGTTGGCATTGTCCTTCCACGACCGGCCGTTGTCGTCGCTGTAGAAGATCCCGCCGTCGTTGCCGAAGAAGATCCTCTTGCCCGCGGCCGTCGAGATCGCCGCCGCGTGGAAGTCCGCGTGGGCGTAGGGGAGGAGGAGGGGAGACCCCCCCATCTGGTAAGCCGAGAGGTCGCCCAGCCAGCTCGTGAGCAGCGTCCAGGTCGCCCCGCCGTCGCGGGAGACCGCGGAGCTGTAGTTTCCGCCGGCGTAGACGGTGTTCCCGGTCGCGTCGGAGGGGTCGGACAGGATCATCTGGTTGTACCAGCCCTGGCCGTGCATGAGGTTCATGTTCGGGTTGAAATAGTTCGGGTTCGTCGGCGCCTTCGAGTTCATTCCGAGAGCCGTGAAGTGCTGCCCGCCGTCGGTCGACTTGTAGACGTCCTTCTGGTTCGTGCCGGCGGCCGTCGCCGAGAGGGCGTAGACGATGCTGCCGCCCGGCCCCCCGACCGTGAGCGTCGTGCGCCCCGCGCTCCCGGAGTATCCGAGGACTCCCGTGTCGGCGATGTAATCCCAGGTCGCGCCCTGGTCGGTCGAGAAATAGACGAGCGTGTTCTCGTAGTAGTTCGGCGAGACCTGCCAGTACGCCTGGGAGGCGAGCCATCCCGTGCTGGTCTTCACCAGGCTCCAGTCCTCGTGGCCGCCGCCGAAGGACGCGAAGTAGGCCTCGGTGCCCGGATCGATCGACACGTAGCTGAAGGATGCCCCCCCGTCGGCCGAGCGGTACAGGCCGACGTCGGTCCCGATGAGAACGATGTCGTCCGCCGTGGTCGTGCCCTGCGACGTGTCCACCTTCACGTCGAGGATGCGCTGGGCGCCCGGGAGCGGGATCGGAGCCGACCAGGTGTCCGCGCCGTCGGTCGACTTGTACACGACGCCGCCGACCCCGAGGTCGAAGGGGTCGCCCGATCCCAGGTAGAGGACGTCCGGCGTGCGCCCGAAGGCCGCGGCGCCGCCGGAGGTCGCGTAGATGCCGTCCGTCTTCGCGGTCCAGGTCGGTTTGCTGGCGCCGAAGTTCGTCGTCTTCCACAGACCGCCGCCCGAGGAGAGGAGGTAGACCGTGTTGGCCCTGGCGGGGCGCGGATCCGGGAGGATCGTCCGCAGTCGGCCGCTGATTTCGCTCGCCTTGTTGACGCCGTTCTGCCATCGAGTGGTGGTCGTCGGTCCGAGCGACCTCCACGATCCTCCGACCGGCGACCTTCCGCCGGCCTGGAGGCGTTTCGCCTCGTCGAGGATCATCGCCCGGAACTCGGACGTGAGCTCGCCCCCCATCCTCGCCTTCATCCACTCGATTCGGGCTTCCGGCGACTCGGCCTGGTCCTGGCCCGCGCTCGCCGGAAGGTCTCCCGCCTTGATCCGGCTCGTGTAGCCGCCGTCCGCCCACGTCGCCGCCGAGATCCCGCCGGCGAGCGCGGCGAGACCGGCGAGCTTCAGGAGTCTCCCGGGAATATTGGTCTGCATGCATCCTCCTTCATCGGGGATTGCGGCCGGGTTTTCGGCGCGCAAGATGGACCGTGGCGTTTTCGAACGAAAATGCGGGAGACGGCGAAGCGCGGACGCCCGCCCGGCGCGGAGGCTGCGGGAGGCGTTACGCGCTCGCGTGAATGGCTTCGAACTTCGCCTGCAATACCTCGCGGCTCTCCGTGTGCGCCGGATCGATCACGATCGTTCCGTCGACGGGGCAGAGCTGGGCGCACGTGGGCTCGTCGGCATGGCCGACGCATTCGGTGCAGAGATCCGGGTTGACCATGTAGATCCCGTCCCCCTGCGTGATCGCGTCGTTGGGGCACTCGGGCTCGCACTTTCCGCAATCGATGCAGGTGTCGAGGATGACCATTGCCATGGGAATTTCTCCTTCCGCGCCGGATCCGATTCCCGGCGCAAAAGGATCATCGCAACCGAAGGAATCGCCGGCCTGATTCATCCTCATCACTTCGCGGCGGGAGCGAGAGGTCCGGACAAGGAGCGTGGCGGAAAGACCGGGAGTTACTCCTCTTCGAGGCTTGCCCTCAGCGGAAACTCGTTCTCCCGGGCCCGCTGGTGGACGAGATCGACCTTCGTCTCGGCGATCTCGAAAGGGTAGACGCCGCACACTCCGTGTCCCCGGGTGTGGACGTGCATCATGATCCGGTGCGCCTCGGCGGGCGATTTGTGGAAGACCGTCTCGAGGATCTCGACCACGAAGGGCATCGTCGTGTAGTCGTCGTTGTGGAGGAGGACCCGGTACAGCGGCGTCTTTCGGACGTCCGGCTTCTTCTCCGGGAGGACCTGCCCGTCCGAGGCGTGTCGAGGCTCGCCCATCCGCGCATTCTACGCGGCGGCCGCCGGCAACACCTTCCGCCGAGGGGCATCGCGTAAGATCGGCGGGTGAGGAGAGGAGCCGCCCTCGTCGCGCTCGCGATCGCCGCCCGGCTTTCCGCGGCCGATCCCTTTTCGGCCGACCTCCTCCGGGACCGCCTGTGGGACGACGGACGCGCCGAGTACGACGTCTACACGGCGTCGGAGCTCCGCGAAGGGGTCGTGCGCCCGGCGCGCGTGGTCCACGTCGTCGTGAAGGAACCGTTCGACCTTCGGACGCGGGTGAAGTCGGAGCGGCCCGGCGCCGTCGACGTCCTGAAGATGAACCAGGTGATCGACGTCGCGACGGGCGTGTACGGCTTCCACCAGATGCAGTCGACGTTCTGGCAGCGGGCGACCGGATCCGTCGTGAAGCTGTCGCTCTCGTCCAACGATTCGTGCGGCAACACGTTCAAGGAGGGGTGGCTCGAGGGAGGCTTCCTGCGGTTCGTCTTCCACACGTACTGGGACGGCGAGGCCGACGGCGAGCGCCGCGTGCCGATGCCTCCGGGCGGGATCTTCGCCGACGAGCTCCCGATGAAGCTTCGATGTCTCCGCCGGTTCGACCCGGCGGAATACCGCGTGCGCCTCTTCCCGTCGGTGATCGGGTCGAAGTTCGGCGATCCCCGATTCGCGGATGCGACGATCCGGGTGCTCCCGCCCGCTTCGGGCGCGGTCCGCATCGAGGTCGCGCACGCCGGGGGCGTCGACCGTTTCGTCTTCGACGAGGCGCCGCCGCACCTCCTGCGTTCGTGGAAGCGCGCCGACGGGAGCTCGCTCGAGCTCCGGAAATCGATCCGCCTCGACTACTGGAAGCACGGCCGTCCCGGCGACGAGAAGCTCCTCGACTAGGAGACGATCGCTGGAACTCCCGGAATTCGACCGCGTCCGCGCCGAGCTCCGCCGGCGGCTCTCCGCCGACCCCGTGGGGAGCTACCGCGACTGGCACGCGGTGCAGCACGAGCTCGAGGAGGCGGGCGACGCGGACTTCTGCCGCGCGCTCGCCGACGATCTGTGGGCCCTCCTCCCCGATCTCGATCCCCGGCTCGGCGAGGAGCGAGGCCGCTTCTGGAACAACCTGGGGGCTTTCTTCGGAACGCCCGGGCCCGCCGCGAGCCTCGACCGCGCCGAATCGTGCTTCGCGCGCGCGCTCGACGCCTGGCGCGGAGACGCGGACCGCCGCGCCCGCGCGCTCCACAACCGCGGGAGCGCCCGTACCGGGGTCGGCGCATCGGCGGAGGACCTCGGGCGGGCGGCGGCCGATCTCGAGGAGGCGCTCGTGTACCGCAACGGCGAGCGGGAGATCGCACGGGCGGTGACGCTCCACCACCTCGGCATCGCGCGGCGGAAGCTCGCGGAACTCGCCCCGGAGGGCGCGGCGGAGGAGCTCGAGCGGAGCGCCGGCGCGCTGTCGGAAGCGCTCGAGATCCGCGCGCGCCTGGGGCTCACGGGGGGAACCGCGTCGAGCCGGTTCCAGCTGGGGATCACGCTCGCCGGGCTGCGGCGTTTTTCCGAGGCGCGGCGGGCGCTCGAAACGGCCGCCGGAGAGCTCGACGCCGCGGGGAGCCCGGAGCAGGCCGGGATCGCGCGGGAGGCCGCTGCCCGCCTCCCGCCCGGGAAGTCCTAAAAAAACCGGCGGGGTTCGTCCCCGCCGGTCGTTCGCGTTCGGGCGGCGGACCGGCCGCGCCGGTTCAGGCGGCTCTTTGAGCCGCGATCCACGCGTCGATGCGCGCCTGCAGCACGTCCATCGGCAGCGCGCCGGCGCCGAGCACCTCGTCGTGGAATTTCCGGATGTCGAACTTGTCCCCGAGCTCCTTCTTCGCCTTCTCGCGGAGCGCGAGGATCGTGAGCTGCCCGATCTTGTAACCCAGCGCCTGCGCGGGCCAGGAGATGTACCGGTCGGTCTCGCTCTGGACCTCGACTTCGTCCGTGCCGGAGTGGGCGTGGAAGAAGTCGACGACCTGCTGCCGCGACCACCTCTTGTAGTGGAGGCCGGTGTCGACGACGAGCCGGATCGCCCGGAGCATCTCGTCCTGGTAGTGCCCGTAGAGCTGATAAGGGTCCTGGAAGAAGCCGACGTCGCGGCCGAGGTCCTCCGAATACAGTCCCCAGCCCTCGATGTAGGCGGTGTTGCCTCCCTGCTGCCGGAACGGCGGGATCGTCGGGAGCTCCTGCGCGATCGAGAGCTGCATGTGATGTCCCGGGACGCCTTCGTGATACGCGGTCGTCTCGATGTTGATGATCTTCCGCTTCGCGAAGTCGCTCGTGTTCACGTTGACGACGCCGGGCCGGGAGCCGTCGGGCGTCCCCGTGTTGTACTCGGCGCCGGAGGCCGTCGCCTCGCGGAAGGGCTCGGTCGGCTTGACGACGACTTTCGCCTTCGGGAGCCGGCCGAAGATCTGCGGCAGCTTCGCCCACATCTGGTCGATGTACTTCGTGTAGAGGTCGACGATCTCCTGCCGCGAATGGGCGTGGAGCTTCGGGTCCTTCTCGATCGCGGCGTCGAACGCCTTCCGGTCGGCATAGCCGAGCTTCCGGGCGATCTTCTCCATCTCTCCTTCGATTCGCGTCACCTCGCGGAGGCCGAGCTGGTGGATCTCTTCCGGCGTCATCCCGGTCGTCGTCGATTCCTTCACGCGGAACGCGTAGCGCGCCTCCCCGTCGGGGAGCGACCAGATCCCGACCTCGCTGCGTCCCTTCGGCGCGTACTCGTCCTTCACGAACTTCGCGAACTTCGCGTAGGCCGGCTCGATGTCGTTCTTGATGACGGCGACGAGCGCGTCGTGGATCCGCTTCTGGTCTTCGGCGGAAACCGTCTTCGGGAACTTGGTCAGGCACTGCGCGAACGGCGACTTCTCCGGGTCCGCGCCCGCGATCGTTTCCGCCTGCGGAACGACCTTCTCGAGGAGGAACTTCGGAGGCATGAGGCCGTCTTTCATGCCCGCCCGCATGTTGTCCATCACGTCGTTCAACTGCTTCGGGAAATTCCGCATGCGCGTGAGGTAGTCGTCGTAGTCCTTCGTCGTGTCGAACGGGAGGTAGGCGACGAACTGCGGGGCCTGGATGTGGATCCCGGAGATCTGCGTGACCGGCATCTCCCATCCCTTGAACTTCGCCCCCTCGAGGCCTTCCTTCAGCTCCCGGACCATCAGCGTCTTGTTGAGCTGCTCCTGTTCGGGGAAGCCCGTCGTGTCGACCGCCTCGAACCGATCGAGGAATTCCTTCGTCTTGGCGAGGTCCTTCTGGATCGCGGCGAGCGAGTTGTCGCTCGACTTGTCGTTCCAGCGCTTGTCCCCGAGATACGAGGCGAATTCGGGGTTCGTCGAGAGGTTGTATTCCCACTGCTCCGCGATCAGGTCGTTCATCGCCTTGCGGCGCGCCTCCAGCGAAGCGGACGGCGCGTCGGCGCCGAAAGCCGCCCCGGCGGCGAGAACGCCGATCAGGGACAAAGTCATGAATCGAAACATCGGGCCTCCTTCTTCCTCAACGCTGATACGGACGAAACGCCGTTTTGTTCCGGCGCGGAGGATCGCGGGCTACGATATCGCGATGCGTCCCGAGGAGCCGTCCGCCCCCGCCGCGCTTCCGGTCCGGGGGCCGTTCACGGCCGGGAACGCCGCGACCTATTTCCGCCGGGCGATGCGGCTGCGCTGCCCCGTCTGCGGGGAGCACCCGATCTTTCCGGAATGGCGGCGGACGCGCAGCGTCCGGCAGTGGCTGACGCCTCTCGAAGGATGCCCGCGCTGCCGGTACCGCTACGATCGCGAGCCGGGGTATTTCCTGCTCGCGATATGGGCGTTCGATTACGCGGCCGTCGGCGGCGCGGCGCTCGTCGCCTGGTTCCTCCTCTCGACGTTCGCGGACCTTCCGCTCGTCCCGATGCTCCTCCTCCTGCTCCTGCCGATGCCCGTCGCGAGCGTCCTGCTCGTGCGGCACGCGAAAGCGCTCTGGATCGCGTTCGACCATTTCGTCGATCCCGCGCGGAAGCGTTCGCCCGGAGGACCGCGCGCACGGAACTGACGGCGTTCCCGGCCGGGAGCGCGCCTCTACAGCGGGAAGAAACGGGGCACGAGCAGGATGATCCCGGCCACGAGCCCGATGGTGAGAGGAAGACCCGCCCGGACGTAGTCGCCGAAACGATAACCGCCCGGACCCATGACGAGCACGTTCACCGGATGCGAAAAGGGGGTGAGCATCGACGTCGACGTCCCGAGCGCGACGGCCATCGCGAACGCCCGCGGGTCCGCTCCGACGTGGCCGGCCGTCGCGACGGCGATCGGCCCGACGATGAGGGGGGTCGCCGCACCTCCCGGGATGATCTGGGTGAGCGCGGCGGTCAGCACGGTGAAGAGCGCGAGGAGACCCCGCGGGCTCCGGGCATGAGACGCTCCGACGAGCGTCCGCGAGACCATCGCGGCGGCCCCCGAATGCGTCAGGGCGATCGAGAGCGGGAGCATCGCGCCGATCAGCGCCACGGCCCGCCAGTCGACCGATCGGTACGCCTCGTCCGAGGACAGGCCGCCGAAGAGGAGGAGAGCGACGGCCCCGACGAAGAGCGCCGTCGCGACCGACGAGGGGAAGATCATCGCTCCGGCGAGCGCGCCGAGGATGATCGCGAGGCAGGTGCGGGTGCGCGCCGGATTCGCCGGAGGCGTGAGGTCTTCGTGGCCGAGCACGAGGACGTCGCCCTCCTCCCGCATGCGCCGGAACGCCGCGCGCGGGCCCTGCATCAGGAGGCCGTCTCCGAACTTGAGCGGCGCTTCCGCGAGCCGCGCGCTCTCGACGAACCCGCCGTCCCTCCAGATCGAGAGGACGGAGACGCCGCCGAGCGCCTCGCGGAAGTTGACTTCGCGGAGGCTCTTGTTGGCGAACCGGGAGCGGGGGCCGACGACGCCCTCCACGAGGGCGACGCGCGGCGAGGAGAGATACCGGGTGGGCTTCTTCAGCCGGATGACCTCGAGGCCCGCCTCCCGGATCACCGCCGGGTCGGGAGGCACGCCGTCGAGAACGAGGATGTCGCCGGCGCCGAGCGGGAAATCCCTCTCCGGGGCGCGCCGCTGGGAGCCGTCCGGGCGCACGACGGCGACGACCACGACGCCGAGGGCGTGAGCCAGGCCGCTCTTTCCGAGCGTCGTTCCCGCCAGCGGAGACCCGGGAAGGATGCGCGCGCTCTCGATCCGGCGACCGAGCTCGTAGATCTGCGTGAGCGACCGGCCCGCGGCCCCGCGCGCGAGGCGGTCCTCGGGCTCGGATCGCGCGGGGAGGAGACGCGGCGCCACGAAGCCGGCGTAGAGCAGCCCCGCGATCGCGAGCGTTCCCCCGATCGGAAGGAAATCCATCAGGCCGAACGGCCGAAATCCCCTCTGACGCAGCATCTCGCCGACCACGATGTTCGACGTCGTCAGGAGCGTGGCCATGCCGCCGAGCTGTGTGGCGAAGGCGAGCGGGAGCAGGACCTTCGACGGGGAGATCCGGCGCTGGCGGAGCGCGTCGCTCACCCCCGGCAGGAGCACGGCCGCGGCGGCGATGTTGTTCATCACGAGAGAGAAACCCGCGGCGGTCACGAGGATCGCGCCCTGCAGAACCCCGTTCCGGCGTCCGCTCCATCGCACGAGCGCCGAACCGAGGCGCCGCGTGATGCCGCTTCGCTCGAGGGCGCCGCTGAACAGAAAGGCGGAGACGAGGATGACGATCGCCGGGCTCGCGAATCCGGAGAAGGCCTCCTCGAAATCGACGTATCGGAGGAGCAGGAGAACCGCGAGGAGGCCGAGCGCAACGCGGTCGGGGGAGATCACCTCCCCCAGGAATGCGGCGGTCGCGAGCGCCACGAGGACGAGAAGCGCCGGAGCGCCGAGCATCGCCCCGATTCTAGTGTTCCGACCCGGGGATCGCGACCCCTTCGAGCGTCGGGTCGACGCGGCGGGCCTCGCGCGCCCGAAGTAAGATCGGTCCGTGCACGAATCCGCGTTCGATCACGCGGCCCCGAAGCCCGAGCTCTACGCCGCGCTCGCGAGGTCGCTCGAATCGCTCGTCTCCGACGAGCCGGACGCCATCGCGAATCTTGCCAATGCCGCCGCGCTCGTGTGGGAAGCGCTCCCCGGCATCAACTGGGCCGGCTTCTATCTCCTGCGCGGCGGAGAGCTCGTGCTCGGGCCCTTCCAGGGGCGGCCGGCATGCGTGAGGATCGCTCTCGGAAAAGGCGTCTGCGGCACCGCGGCCGCGTCCCGCGAAACGGTGGTCGTCGAGGACGTGAACCGTTTCCCGGGCCATATCGCGTGCGACGCGGCGTCCCGATCCGAGATCGTCGTTCCGCTCGTCCGCGGCGGGCGCCTCCTCGGGGTGCTCGACGTGGACGCGCCGGCGGTCGGCCGGTTCGACGGAGACGACCGCCGGGGCCTCGAGGCCGTCGCGGCGGTCGTCTCGGAAAAGCTCCCCGAAACCGGATTCTGACGAGCGCGCCGCCCGGAGGCGGATCCTGGAGTTCGTCCTTCCTCAGCGCCGCGCGGCCCACAGTCCGGCCCCGGCGAGCAGAAGACCGAGCATCGCGAGTCCCGGCCACGACAGCATCGGAACCGGCGAGGCGCTTTCCGCCTGATTCGTCAACGCGAACGTCTGGAAGATCGGTTTCTCGATCGTCGTGTGGAAGACGTACGCTCCCGCGCCATACGAGCCCGGGGTGCCGTTGGCCGTCGCCGTGACCTCCGCGACGCCGTTGGCGTCCGTCAGGACGGCGTTGGCGGAGAGCGTCGCGCTCGGGCCCGACGTGGGCGTGACGAAGTAAACCAGGACCTGCGGCGTCGGGTTGCCCTGGGTGTCCGTCAACCTGACCGACAGCTTCTGACCGAACGTCGTCAGGATGGCGGTCGTCTGGGGCGTTCCGCCGGCGAGCGCCATGAAGTGGGGGAGCGGAGCGTAGTTTCGCAGGCTGATGTTCTGGGGAGCGACGCTCGCGTTGCTCTGGATCGCGACCTTCACGCTGTAGGAGCCGACGAGCCCGTTGGCCGTCGCGGTGACCTGCGCGAAGCCCGAGCCGTCGGTCGTCGCGGTGGCGGCGGAGAGGTCCGCCGCGGCCCCGTTGGCGGCGGAAAGAACCGTGTACGCGACCGTCGCGCCGCTCACCGGGTTGGACCCGCTGTCGAGGACCTGGACCTTCAGGGGGAACGAGAACGGCTGGTTGATGAGCTGGCTCTGCGGCGACGTCAGAAGGTCGAGCGTGATCTGCGCGGCCGCGGAGGCGACGTTCGAGTTGGAGAGCGAGAACGACACCGGCGCGAGGCCGGGCGCGGTGGCGCCGACGGTGAATGCTCCGGCGACCGGATTGGCCGTCGCGGTCACCTGGGCGATTCCCGAGCCGTTCGTGACCGCGGTCGCCGAGGAGAGGACCGCGCTCGGAGCGCTTCCGCCGGGAGGAGGAGCGAAGAACGTCACCGCGACGCCCGCTTTGGGGTTGCTCGCGCCGTCGAAGACCGTGACCTGCAGGGGCAGGGAAAAGGCCGTGTTGATCAGCGTCGACTGGGAATCGCCCCCCGTCGCGGTCATGTGGTCCGGAGCGAGATTGCAGA
>DASTIQ010000176.1 GCA_035717485.1 Thermoanaerobaculia bacterium
ATTTCGCCGGTTACGTCGCCGCATTCCGCCTCGAACAACGGCCCACTCGAAGGCGCGTCGAGGCGCGAGCCCGGCGAGATGCGGGTCGCCCGGCCCGCGGCCGAGTCGTACCGGTGGCGTACGGCGAGCGCCGCGGGCGGACGCCACGCGCCCGTCCGGCTCGATGCATCGCGGTGCCTGTTCTATTTGGCGCGGAGGGTGGCGCGGAACGCTCTCGCCATCGCCCCGTCGGCCGTCACCGCCCATACGTCGTAGCGGTAATAGCGGCCGGGCGTCGCGCTCGTGTCGACGAAATCGTAGGAGGCGCCGTTCGGATCGTCGAGCTGAGCGGGAAGGGACTCGGGCTCGGCCCGGACGACGCGGCCGTCCTCGGTGACCTCGCTCCGCAGGATGGCCCATCCGGAGAGGTCGCGATGGGAGGCGGTCCGCCACGAGAGGACGACCCCTTCTCCCGGCTCGGTGCGGGCTTCGGCCGAGAGGCCCGTCATGGGGAACTCTTCCTCCCGCAGCACGGACGCGGGAGAGGCGAGCAGCGCTCCTCCCTCCTCACTCCCGAGCACGACCCAGTCGATCCGGGAAACGCCCGATGCGGGAAGCGTCTTACGGTCTCCGGCCGAGAACGGCACGATGTCGTTCGGGAGTCCGTCCTCGTAATGGACGACGGCGAACGCCCGCGCGCCGTCCTCCGGCCACGCGACGTTCCAGCCGCCCGTCCCGGACGGGAAGGTGGTGAACAGCCTCCACGACCGGGCCGGAGGCGCCGCGGCGTTCAGTCCGCCCGTGGCCAGATCGGTCTCGGTGAGCCGCGCCGGGTCGCCGATCACCTCGTCGGTTCCGTAGAGGCCCGCGAGCGCGCGGTAGAGCGCATCGCCGGGGGATCCCCCCTGCTCGCGGAAGGCCGTGGCGAAGGCCGCCAGGGAAGCGTTGCCTTCCGCGACTCGCCCGGTCCAGACCGCGCGGACGAAGCCGGGTCCGGCGTCGGAGGCCATCTGCCGGATCCACTCCCCCGCGAAGAGCTCGGCGCCCGCGGAATCGAGCGAGTGCTCCGGGGCGGCCCCGATCTCCCTCAGTTCTTCCCGGTCGCTTTCGGTGAGGTCGCGACCGAGCGAGATCGCGCGGGCCGCGGCGGAGACGACTTCCGAAGGCGCGGAGGGGGCGAGAGCCCTCAGGACGACGACCGCCGCCCCGCGGACCGCCTCGGCAGCGGCGTCGGCAGGCGCCCGGCCCGCCAGGTTCAAGGCGACGACCGGGTTCCCTTGACCGGACGCGCTGAAGACGTCGGAAAACGAGAGTCCGTACGCGGCCGTCGCGATGACGCGAAGGGGCTCGGCGGACCGGAAGGGGACGTTCCAGTCGGCGCCGTCGAACGCCGCGCGCAGGCGCGCGTCGAGCTCGCTCGCGAATGCCGCCGCGTAAGCCGGATCGAGGCGCCGACCGGAGACGACCGCACGGCCGTCCCAGATCGTGAGGTCCGCGGCCGCGCCGCTTTCCGGCACGCGGACGACCGCCGGAACCGCGACGGACGACCCCAGAAAGGCCGAACGCCGCCAGGGCGCGGCCGAGGACACGCCGGCGACTGCCAGCGCGCACACGGCCGCGATCGGCCACGGTCTCGCTATCCCGAAGCGCATCCGTTGTTTACGATAGCCTTCCTCTCCGGCGAAGTCAATCGCGGGATCGGAAGTTATACGACGGGGCCCGTCTTTTCGTTGGGATCGCTCGCCCGGGAGGCGCCGTCCCGGACTTCGACGACGATGGCGGTGATGTTGTCGAGGCCCCCCCTGTCGTTGGCGCGCTCGATCAGGTCGCGACAGATGGCTTCGGGATCGTTCCCGGTGCCGAGCACCTCGGAGATCTCCTCGTCCGAGAGCATCGTCGTCAGCCCGTCGGAGCAGAAGAGGTACTGGTCGCCGGTCTGGAGATCGAGCTCCTGGAGCTCCGGCACCACGGTGGGCCCGCCTCCGAGCGCCCGCGTCACGACGTTCTTCAACGGATGGGATTTCGCCTCCTCCTCGGTGAGGATGCCCGTGACGATCTGTTCGTGCACCCACGAGTGGTCGTCGGTCAGGCGGCGCAGCTCTCCGCTCCGTCGGCGGTAAGCGCGGCTGTCGCCCACGTGCGCGAGCGACATTCCGGAGCCGTTCAGGATCCCCCCGACGAGCGTCGTCCCCATGCCCTTCAGCGACGGCTGCTTCGCGACGGCGGAGATCACGCGTTCGTTCGCCTTCTCGACCGCCACCGCGAGCCGGTTGCTGTTGAAGCGCCACTGGTGGTTGTACTGGAACGGCCAGGTGCTCTCCATCTTCTGGCTCGTGTCGGTGATGAATTCCTCGATGGTATCGACCGCGATCTTCGCCGCGACCTCCCCCGCGGCATGGCCCCCCATTCCGTCGGCCACGACGAAGAGCCCCTCGGAGAGGTCGATCACGAACGAATCCTCGTTGTGCTTCCGTTTCCGGCCGATGTCGGTCAACCCGAACGCCCGAAGATTCATCGCCATCGCGTGCTCAGGCCTGGGGCGCGCGGTGGGCGCGCGCCTCCTCGAGACCGCGTCGCACTTCCGCCGAATCGGGCGTCCACCGCATCGCCTCGAGGTAACACTTCTCCGCCCGCGTCCAGAGGCCCGCCTGGCGGAAGATCAGCCCGGCGTCCTTCAGGAAGCTGGCGTTGTGCGGATCGATCCGGATCGACTTCTCGATCGCGGCGACGGCGTGCCGCATCCGGTTCGGGAAGCGCGACGCGGCGAGGGCGAAGTGATGCTGGATCTTCGCGTTCTCGGGATCGTGGTGCATGGCGAGCTCGAAGTTCGAGAACGCCGAATCCCACCGGCCTTCCCGGTACTCGTCGACCCCGCGGGCGAGATACGCCTGGGCGATCGCCTGCGGGTCGTCGGCGGAAACGACCTTGTTGTCGAGGTCGAAATCGTGGGCGGCGCGCCTCTCCCGGTTCGAGAGGATGTTGTAGGCCTCCGTCAGCGCCTGGAACTCCGCCTCGGCGCGGGGCTTCTCCCCCGCCGGAAACCGGTCGGGGTGCCGTTCGCGCGCGAGGTCGCGGAAGCGTTTCCGGATCTGCTCGTCCGTCGCAGTCCGGTCCACTCCGAGAACCTGATAATGGTTGACCGATCGAGCCATGCGTTCGATTCTTTCGGCGATTATCCGGCATCCGGAGCGCCGGGCGCAAGCCCTTCACCGATCGCATCCCTTATTGGCGCTTGATGATGTACAGCTTGCGCGCGGTGACGCGGACGGCTTCCGGCAGATTCCGGTCGTTCATCGTCGCCTTGAGGTCGCGGATCCGGAGGAACTTCACCAGGCGCATCCCGACTTCCGGCGGCACCTTCGGATTTCGGACCAGGGCGAGCACGACGCCGTATTTGCGCACCCAGTCGGGCTTGGCGGCCATCCGCCGGTAGACCTCTTCGTCGACGTTCCGCATCGCCGCGAACGCCTCGAGCTCGACGTCGGTCAGGAACGGAGACTTCAGGACCGCTTCCCACACGGGTTTCAGAACGGAGGTGATCAGGACGCGCCGCTCCTCGCGAGTTCCCTTCGTCGCCGTGTCGATCCGCTGGGCGACCGTCATGTACGCGAGCCGCTGGTGGAGGGCCATCCGCCGCTCTTCCGAGAGCTCCTCCTCCTCGCCGCCGGACGGCTCGGCGAGGTCCGCGGAGTCTTCGGCGGGCTCTTCCTCCTCGTCCGCCGCGGCGGCCTCGGCGGCTTCCCTTTCCGCCGCTTCCCGCTCGAGCTGCGCCCGCCGCTCCGCTTTCTCGAAGAATTCCTCCCGCATTTCGCGGAGGAGACGGCGCGAGTCGGCGGTGAGACCGGGGTTGGATTCGAGCGCCGCCAGGACCTCGGGATCGGCGAGCAGGCGCTTCTGGTTGACGACGAGCGATTCTTGGACCGAACCGGACGCCGTCTTCGCGATCCGGGCGAGCACCGGGGCGGGCGTATCCGGATTTCGGACGATCTGCTCGAGAACGCCGGGGTCCTCCGTCACCGCCGCGAGCGCTTCGATCTCCGCCGGAGAGAGCGACACGAGATCGAAGAGCAGTCCCCATTCGTCCGGAGACACCCGGAGGAGCGATCGCCGGGCCTCCTCGGCGATCTCCGGGTCGGCGGCGCGGCCGAGCGCGAGGAGGGTGCGGAGGCGGTCCTCGATTCCGAGCGGGAGGAGACCGCGGGCGGCGAAGATCCGGAGACTCCGGTCCGCCGACCCGTCCGCGAGAGAGGCGACCGTGAATTCGGGCTGGGGAGGAGCCGAGCTCATTCCGGACGCGAGAGCATCGCGTTGATGCTGTCGGCGTCGAGGCGGAGATCCCGCACCACCTCTCCCGCCTTGCCGAGGGGGGGAAGAGTCCTCCCGTTGACGGCGACCCGAAGGGCGCCGGCGTTGCCGGCCGTCACGCGAAACGACGTCTGCGCCTCGAACCGGCGGCTCTCGCCGGAGCGGATCGTCCCCGAAAACACCGGTCGCCCGTCCGAGGAGATCTGCGACCAGCATCGGCTGTCGGTCGACAGGGCGAGCGTCAGGGGCGGCGTCACGGGCGGGGCTCCGCCGGGGGCGGGCGGCGCGGACGAGGTCGGCGCGGCGGGACGATCCGGCTCCGGCGCGGGAGGCGGCGCCGGAGCGGTCGCGCTCTGGGGCGCGGGAGCGGCGCCGGTCGCCGGCGGAACCTGACGGATGTGCGGAGAGAGCGCGACGGGCGGAAGAGAGGGCGAGCGCGGGTCCTCCGTCCTCGGACGGCGGGCCGAGCGCCAGATGGCCGCCGCGATCAGGACGGCGACCGCCGCCGCGACGATTCCGAGGACGACCGCTCGAAGGGACGGCCGCCGGGAAGCCACGAAGGCGTGGCCGGAGACCTTGCCAGCAGACGCTCCGGTCGTCTCGGAGAGATAGGCGTTCACCATTTCCTCGGGATCGAGCCCGAGGAAGGTCGCGTACGCGCGGATGAACCCGCGGGTGAACACCGGCGCCGGCAGCTTCGCGAAGTCGCCGCGCTCGAGCGCCTGGAGATGCCGGACCGAGATCTTCGTGGCCGCGGCGATGCTCTCGAGAGGGACCTCCCGAAGGAGGCGATGCCGCTTCAACTCGTCGCCGAAGCCGGTCTCCGCGGGCTCTTTTTCCGACATGGCTGGGGGGAATGGTATCAGGCGGGAAGGATCCGCCCCGTTCCGGTCTCGGTCCGAAACGCGAGCGTGGCCCGGGCGATCTCGAGAAAACCGGGAGCGCGCCATCGTTCGGCGCAGATCTCCCGGAGGTCGCCGAGCGGAATCACGGAGAGGAGCCCTTCGGCGAGCGGGAGCGGAGTGAACCGGTTCCGCGCGACCGCCGCGCGAACGGCGATGCGCAGACCCCACACGGCATCGAGCGCGATCGCCTCGAGCGAATCCGGATCGCGGCCCGTGATGGCCATGAAGACGACGTCCCCTTCCACCGCAAACCGGTTCCGCAGGAGGGCGCGGACGGTCGACGGCTCCCCCGACTTCCTCAGGACGGCCACCGTGCCCGGGCCGGCGATCCGCGCGAGCTCGGCGCGCTCGGACGCCGCGAGTCCGGGAACGCGGCGAAGGATCTCCTGGTCCGCGGCCCGTCGCACCTGCGGGTGAGCCCGGGCGTCGGCGGAGATCCAGGCGAGGTCCCGCCAGAACAGCGTCGGGACGAGGGACATCGCTTCCCCCCGCGGCGTGCGCGGGTGCGCCGCGAGCGCCCGGCGAACGACGTGGAGCTTTCGCGCCTCGGGATCGCGAAGGAGCGCGCGGACCTCCTCGGCCGAGAGGTCGCCCCCTTCCCGGCGGCCGAGGTATTCGCGTTCGCGCTTCGCGCTAGACATGGACGGCGCGGCGCTGCGCGATCGCCGCGGCGATCGCCGCGGCATGGTGGCGGCTGTTCTCGATGAAGATCCGCCCGGTGTCGGTGCCCGAAAGCACCGCGCCGGCGAGATACAGCCCGGGCACGTTCGACTCGAGCGTCGCGGAATCATGCTCCGGCTCCCGCCGTTCCCCGCGCAGGGAAGCGCCGCAGCGCGCGAGCAGCGCGAAATCGGGCTCGTATCCGATCAGCGGGAAGACGGCCTCGGCGGGAACGAGGACCTGGCCCGAAGGAGTCTCGACGAGCACGGCTTCCGGCTGGATCTCGGCGACCCGCGAGTGGAACAGCGCTCGGATCGCGCCCGCGCGGATCCGGTTCTCGAGGTCCGGCTTGATCCAGTACTTGACGCGCTCCGAGATCGCGCCGCTCCGGACGACCATCGTCACCGACGCACCGTGCCGGTAGAGGTCGAGAGCCGCCTCCGCCGCCGAGTTCTTTCCCCCGACGACGACGACCTTTCGACCGTGAAACGGGTAGCCGGAGACGTACCGTTCGTGGACGATCGGAAGATCGCAGCCGGGAACGGCGAGCCGCTTCGGGTTGTGGAAGAAACCCGTCGCGAGGACGACCGCGGAGGCGCGGACCGCGCGCGGCTGCCTTCCGCCGAGCGCGAGGAGGAACGTTCCGTCCGGCTGGAGCGCCGCGGAGAGGACCTCCGACTCCGGTTCCACCCGGACGGCGAACTTCTCGGCGACGCCACGGTAGTACGCGAGCGTCTCGAGCCGAGTCGGATGCGCGTGCGGCGTTCCGAACGGCACGCCCGCGATGTCGAGGAGATCGCGGGTGGAGAACCAGACCATCTCTTCGGGAAAGTGGTAGATCGAATCGAGGATCGCGCCCCGGTCGAAACAGACGGCCTCGATCCCGCGCCGGCCGAGCTCGACGGCGCACGCGATCCCCGTCGGCCCCGCACCGACGACCGCAACGGGAAGCGGATCGTCCGCCATTCGGCGCATTTTAGAGGATGGCGGAGGCGGCGCGAATTCCCATTTCCCTCGCCCGGGAGATCGCGTCCGCTCGCGATGACGACTCGAGCCACGCGATGCGCGGCGCTGTCGCGATGGACGCCGGGGATTCCGGACGGCGGTCCGCTATTCCCGTTCCGGGGCACTGGCCCTTCGGCCGTCCCGGTCCCGTCCCGCATGGCTCGATGGATGGTTCGCGCCAGCCGAAGAAGAAAGAATCTAGATTCTCTTCCCCACCGCCGGCGCGACGATCCGCAGGGCATCCATCAGCTTCGAAAACTGAACGGGCAGCAGCGACTGCGGCCCGTCGCACAACGCATGGTCGGGATCGGGATGCACCTCGATGAGCAGGCCGTCGGCCCCGGCGGCGGCCGCGGCGAGAGCCATCGGAGCGACCTGCTCGCGGTGCCCCGTTCCGTGCGACGGGTCGGCGACGATCGGCAGGTGGGAGAGCTTTTCGACCACCGGAATCGCCGAGATGTCGAGCGTGTTCCTCGTGTACCGCTCGAACGTGCGGATTCCGCGCTCGCAGAGAATCACGGCGCGGTTGCCTCCGGCCATGACGTACTCCGCCGACAGCAGCCATTCCTCGATCGTCGCCGAGAGGCCTCGCTTCAGGAGCACCGGCGTCCTCAATTTTCCGAGCTCCTTCAGGAAGGTGAAGTTCTGCATGTTCCGCGCGCCGACCTGGATGAGATCGACGTACGGCAGGGCGTCCTCGATCTGCGAGGCGTCCATGACCTCCGAGACGGTCGCCAGTCCGAATTCGTCGGCCGCCTCCCGGAGGATCTTCCAACCCTCGATGCCCATTCCCTGGTACGAGTAGGGAGACGTCCTCGGCTTGAACGCCCCGCCCCGGAGGATCCGCGCGCCCGCGCGGGCGACGGCGCGCGCGCTCTCGAAGACCTGATCCCGCGATTCGATGGTGCACGGGCCCGCCATGACGACGACCTCGTCTCC
>DASTIQ010000177.1 GCA_035717485.1 Thermoanaerobaculia bacterium
TGGTCTTGACCGGCGGCTCCGCGTTGTCGCCCGGCTGCGTTTCCCAGAACCGGTCGATGACGGCGGCGCCCTCCCATCCCGGATCGCCGAGACTGCCGTCGATCGTGATGATCCCGCGAGCGCGGGGTACCGCCATCGACGGGGGCCGGTCCTGGGCGGCGGCGAGGGAGGCGAGGGAGAAGATCGGGACGGAAAATACCCGCGCGAGACTCTTCATCCTGCCCGTTACGACGGGAATTCCGGGAAAAGGTTTCACCGCATCGGCCATCGCCGGAAATCGCCGTGCGAGCTTACCGGACGATCTCGATCGACCCGTTGCTGTTGGTCAGCACCACCGGACATCTTCCCGCGCCGATCGTGCCCGACAGCGTTCCGTCGCTCGGCCCCGCGTCCCGCGCCGATCCCGCCAGCGGCACGTCGCTGTGGACCCGTCCGAACGACGTCCGGGCTTCCACCCGGTAGTCGGGGTTGGGCGGAAGCACGAACCGGATGGTGCCGAACGAGGTTCGGAGCGTCACCCGGTCGCAGCCGCTTCCGCCGGACGCGCGGGCTTCGATCGAGCCATTCTGGTCGTCGGCCTCGATCGGTCCCCCGATCTGTTCGAGATTGATCGGACCGAAAGAGGTCCGGACCGACGCCGCCCCGCGGACTCCCTGGGCGCGCACGCCGCCGTTGCTGTTCTCGACGGCGAGCGAGCTTCCGATCTTCTTCGCGTCGACGAGCGCGAAGCTCGTTCGGATCCGCGCCTCGCCATGGACGTCCGCGATCGTCACCGGCGCGTTGGTCGCGTCCACGGACACGTTCCGGCCGACGCCGGTCGCCCGGATCGGCGCGAACGATCCGCGGATTTCGGCGCCCCCGCCCACGTCGGTCAGCGTGATCGCTCCGTTGGAGTCCTCGACGGTGACGTTGCCCGAGATCCCGGAGGCGTCGACCGGCCCGAAACGCGTGTCGATCCGCGCCGCCCCATGCAGGTTCCGGGCGGCGACGGCGCCGTTCGAATTCCGGAGCTCGACGTCGCCCGCGATCCCGTCCGCGTCGATCCGCCCGAACGACGTCGTCACGGACGAGCCGCCCGCCGCGTCCCGGAGCGAGACGTTCCCGTTGCTGTTGACGATCCGGGCCGGCCGCCGGATCTTCGACGCGTCGACGGCTCCGAATCGGTTCTCCACCTCGAGGCGGCCCTCGACGTCCGAGACCGTCGTCGTTCCGTTGCTGTTGGTCGCCGAGACGTCTCCGGCGTTCCCGGCGACGGTGAGGCTTCCGAAGGAATTTTCGAAGTGTTGCGCGCCTCGCCCGGAGCGGAACTCGATCCGGCCGTTCGCGTTTCGGACGTCGCCGGCGGCGTGCAGGTTCTCGACCGAGACGTTTCCGAACCGGTTCCGGATCTCGAGGGGGACGGTGTCGGGCATCACGACGTCGTAATCGACCGAATAGGAGACGTAGCCCGTGCCGTGGAAGGACCAGTCCTTCCGCGGGTAGACGGTCCGGACCGAGATCCCGTCGGCTCCGCGCTCGACGTCGATCCGGATGTCCGCGGCGAACTTTTCCGCGCCCTCGCGGTCGGAAGAGGAGACGCGGATCGACGCGTGGATCGCGGCGTCGCCCCCCGCCCGGGTCTTCACGCGCACGTCGCCGTTGCTGTTCTCGAGCCGCAGCTTCTGCGGCGCGGCGAGCGGAAGAGTCCGCGAGAACTCTTTCGTGAACTCCGGGCGGTTCTCGGCCGCCGCGGGAAGGGCGCCGAGGAGGAGCGCGAGCGCGGCGGCGCCCCGAACGAGACGGATCATGAGCTCACCTCTTTCAAAAGGTCTTCGAGGGTGCGTTTCTTCTCGCCGTACATCGCGAGCAGCTGGCGTCGCAGGTGGGCGTTGAACCGGTTCTGGTCGATCTGCGCGCGGCACTCCGCGATCGCGGAATCGATCACCAGGAGCCTTTCGCGATAGCTCGCCGCGAGCGCGGAAGCCGGCTCGGGCGTCTTCGCGTCGGCGAGGGCCGAGAGGTGCTCGATCGAGGCGACGTACGCGGCCTCTTTCTTCTCCACGTCGCGCATCGCGTCCTCGCCGAGGAACGGACTCTCGGAGCGCGCGCCCGAAAACGGATTGCGGCTCGGGACGTCGCGGAACACCCAGAGTCCGATGGTCGAAATCGCGACGAGGGCCGCCGCATACGCGAGCGGGATCCAGGGAGAGAGCGGGCGCCGGACCGGGGAGGGCTCGGGCCGGGAAGGGACCGGACCCGGGGATTCCCGCATCGCGTCCAGCGTCCGGCCGAGGAGATCCGGAGAATCCCAGCTCTTCCGCAGAGATGGAGCCGCTTCGTCGATCCGCGAAAAGGCCGCCACTCTCGCGGCGCAGCGGGCGCAGTTGGCCGCGTGTTTCGCCGCGGCCCCCTCGAGCCGCTCCTCCCGGCGGAGCGCGCGGTCGACGCGCCGGCACCCCCAGCTCACGCGGACCTCGGCGAGCGGAGGCGGGGTTCGAGCAGGCGCGCCAGCCTCCGCTTGGCTTCGAACACGAGAGTCTTCGAGTTCCCCGGAGAGACGTCGAGGATCTCGGAGATCTCCCGGTGCGAGAAACCTTCGACGGCGAAGAGCACGAACGCCGATCGCTGTCGCGGCGGCAGCGTCGCGAGCCCCTGATCGAGCGCCCGCCGCAGGGCGGGATCCGGCGATCCGGCGATCCCGGCGAGCGGTTCGCCGGACTCCAGGGGCGCCTCCTCCAGAGAAATCGTCGGACGGCGCCGACGGAGGAGGTCATAGCAGCAGTTCACGACGACCCGGTAGATCCACGTGGAGAAACGGGACCGGCCCTCGAAGCTCGCGGACGACCGGAAGATCCGGACGAACGCCTCCTGGACGGCGTCCTCCGCCTCGGCCCGGTCTCCCAGCAGGTTCGCCGCGACGCTCTTCATCCGCTCGCCATGGACGCGATAGAGCTCCTCGAACGCCGATCGGTCGCCGGCCCGGCAGCCGGCGAGGAGCGCCGCGTCGCGCGGGGGGCGCGTCTCATCGATCGAGGGCAGGAACGCCTCCATGGCCGCGATCATCGGGGTACCGCCGTCCTCTCCACTTCACGACTCTCTCGTCCCTTCGACGCGCCGCGGAGGAAAAAGGTTTGTCTCGGGCGGCCGGGATCTCAGATCCCGGCGATCGTCACCCGGACCGGCATCGACGCCCGCGCGACCTTCGAAACGATGCAGTATTTCTCGGCGAGCTGGAGCGTCTTCTCGACCGCGGGCCGTTCCCGCTCGAGGAGAGGCTGGGGAACGGCGCAGGTGATCTCGATCGACGACATCCGATAGCCGCCGGCCGGGTCCTTTTCGAGGACGCCGCCGACCGAAACCGAGGGTTCCGCGTACGCGATCCCCAGTTTTTTCAGGAAGATCGCCCACGTTCCGACGAAGCACGCGCCGATCGCCGAGAGCAGGAGATCCTCCGGATTCGTGCCCCGTCCCGAGCCTCCCAGGGAAACCGCGGACCCGATCGGGATCGAGATGCCGTCGCCCGTGCGCACCTCGCCGGCGCCGGCTCCGTCTCCTTCCCAGGTGACGGAAGCGCGAAAATGGTGGACTTCGGGAGCAGTTTCCTCGGCCATCGTTCCTCCGCCGCGATCATACCGGGAAGGACGACGACGTCGGTCGGTGCCCCGCCGGCGGACGCCGAGGACGGCTCCGCCGCCGATCCGCGGACGTTCTGTAGAATCGGCGTGGGAGGCTTCATGACCCGAAAATTCCTGCTGGCCCTCTTCGCTCTCCCGGCCCTGATCGCCGCCGCCCCCTCCGCGCGTTCCGCGGGAGACGGCCTCTCTTCGACGCTCGCGGCGATCTCCGCGGCGCGGATCTCCGCCCGCATCCGGTTCCTCGCCGACGATCTCCTCGAAGGCCGCGGCACGGGAGCGCGCGGATCGGAGATCGCGGCCCGTTACATCGCCGCCGAATTCGCGGAGGACGGCCTGGTGCCGGCCGGAGACGACGGGACGTTCCTCCAGAACTTCGAGATGGTCGGCGTGTCGACCGACCCGTCGAGCGAGCTCGACCTGAACACGCCGAAGGGGAAGATCGCGCTCAAGAACGGGGAAAATTCCGTTCTCTCCACGCGCGATCAGCGGGCCGAGGCCGCGATCGACGCTCCCGTGCTCTTCGTCGGGTACGGGATCACGGCGCCCGAGATGCACTGGGACGATTACGCCGGCGTCGACGCCGCCGGCAAGGTCCTCGTCTGCCTCGTCAACGATCCGCCCTCCGAGGACCCGAAGTTCTTCGGCGGCAAGGCGCTCACCTATTACGGCCGCTGGACGTACAAGTACGAAGAGGCGGCGCGGCGCCACGCCGCCGGAATCCTCCTCGTCCACACCGACGCGTCCGCCGGATACGGCTGGCAGGTCGTCCGCAACTCCTGGTCCGGCGAGCAGGCGCAGCTCCCGCTCGAGGGCGGGACGCGCGACGTCCCGTTGAACGGCTGGATCACCCGCGAGGTCGCCGAACGCCTCTTCGCCGAGAACGGGATGAATCTCGAGGAGATGATCGCCCGGGCCGGAAAACCGGGATTCCAGCCCGTCCCGCTCCAGACGCGCGCGGAAGGGAAGCTCGCGTTCAAGATTCGACGGTACAAGACGGAAAACGTCGCCGGGATCCTGCCCGGATCGGACCCGGCGAAGAAAGACACGTACGTCGCGGTGAGCGCCCACTTCGATCACCTCGGCATCGGAGCTCCCGACGCGAAGGGAGACACGATCTACAACGGAGCGGTCGACAACGCGACGGGAACGGCCGTGATGCTGGAGATGGCCCGAGCGGCGGCCGACGGCCGATGGAAACCGAAACGGTCGATTCTCTTCATCGGCGTCACGGCGGAGGAGCAGGGTCTCATCGGCTCGCTCTACCTCGCCCGCCACACCCCGGTTCCGGCGGCGAAGATCGCCGGGGATTTCAACATGGACGTGACCTCGGTCCACGGGGAGACGGCCGATTTCACGCTGCTCGGCCTCGATCGGACCACGCTCGAGCCGCTCGCGAGGCGGGTCGCGCAGTCGATGAACGTCAAGCTCGACCCGGATGCCCACCCCGAACAGGGTTCGTATTTCCGCTCCGACCACTTTTCCTTCGTTCGCGTGGGCGTCCCCGCGATCAACGTCGAGCCGGGATGGCTGATCCGCGGTCACGACGCGGCCTACGGGGAGAAGCTCTTCGAGGACTACAACAACAATCACTACCACCAGCCGTCGGACGAGTTCGACCCGAAATGGAATCTCGCGGGGAGCGTCCAGGAGGCGCGTTTCGTGCTGCGCCTCGCGGATGCGGTGTCCAACGCTCCCGAGATGCCGAAACTGAGGAAGGAAGGATTCCCCGCGGCGATCGCGCTGTCGCACTAGGCGGATGCGAAGCCGCCGGCGGCACGCGCGACTCCGGACCGCCGCCTCGGGCGCGGCCGCCCTTCTCGGCGCCCTCGCGGCGATCGGCTGCGCGGCCGCGCCGAAACCGTCCGCGGCGATCGTCGCGCTCGAACGGGCGCCGAAGGTCCGTGTTTCCGGAGTCGTCGTGGATGGCGAAAGCGGCGCGCCCGTCGCCGGGATCCGGGTGATCGGACTGCCGCGGGGAAAGGATTACCCGTGGTGTTCCCCGGCGACGACGGATTCGGAGGGCCGTTTCGTCCTCGAGCTCGCCGCGCCGGCGGAATACTCCTTCCTGCTTCGCGTCGGAACGATCTCGATCCTGACGCCGTCGCCCGAGGATCCCGGCTACGTCGACGTCACGACGGTGCCGGGGCGCCCGATCGAGGGAATCCGACTGAAGTTCCTCCGGAAGGAATTCCCGCCGGCGCGCGAGTAAGAGCCGTTCCGGACCGTCGATCCGAGCGCGGAGGGAGACGGTTCCGGCCCCGCTGCCGTCACCCGCTCCCGGTCTCCGAGCCCGTTCCCGGACGGTCCGGTCCGCGCCGGGCCTTCTCCGCTAGTCGCCGATGGAAACCGGCCCATTCTGCGTCGCGAGTCTCACGACCGCCGTTTCCGGACCGAACGCGATCGATTTCCCGTCGTCGTCCCAGTTCCGGCGCGCGTGACGGCAGGCTTCGGCGCCGCAGTGGAAGGGAGAATGCCCGGCCGTCTCGACGACGACTCCGGACACGAAGTTCTCCGCGATCTCGAGATGCACCGGACCGTTCTGGGTCCGCCCCTCGAAGCCGCCGCCCTGCCATCGGCCGTCGGGCAGGCGGACCGTCAGCGGCCCGTTCTCCGCTTCGAGGTGGACCGAACCCGATCCGCCTTCGAAGCCGATCGGCCCGTTCGTCGTGTGAACTTCGATTTCCCCCGAGGAGCGGCGGAGGCTGACGGGACCGTTGTCGCTCGAAATCTTCGCGCGTCCGACGAAATCGGTGACGGCGACCGGGCCGTTTCCCGTCCGGACGTCGACGGACGCGTTCTTCGGCGCCCGGACGATGAGGTGAGCGACCCAGTCGGAGCCGGAAGGGCCCTCGACGGCGAGGCTTCCGTGCTCCCGGACGGTCCGGATCTCCCCGAGGACGCCGCTTTCTCCCTCCGGCGCGGCCTTGCAGACGCTGATCTCGAAGTCCTTTCCGTCGGAGCCGATGATCGTCGCCCCTCCGTTCTCCGACGGCGACAGGCGAAGGGGAGATCCTTCGGAAACGGGAACCGTGACGGACTCCTCGGCGGTGATCGCGTCCCGATCGCCGAACTCGACGTGCCACTGGCTGCAACGCGTGATTCCCTCGCGACCGCCGGACGTCGACACGCCGTGGCCGTGGTGCCACCCGCCGCGCGCGTCCGCGGCCGTGGCCGCGAGCAGCGCGGCGGGAAAGAAGGCCCAGAAGAGGGGACGATGGCTCATGACTCGATCTCCTTCCTCCGTCAGACGGCGGAGATCGACAAAGGTTTCGGAGCATGCCGCCGGAGGACGTCCGCGGCCATTTCCCGGCAGGCCTCGGCTTCTCCCGGCGACTCCCACGCCAGACGCACGCGCCGGGCGAGGAGGTCGTCGACCGTTCGCGCTCCCGCGGCCTCGACTCCCCAGACGAGGTCCGCGACCGTGTAGGGGAGGGAATCCGAGATCGGCCGCGCGAGATCGCGTTCCCGCGACATCCGGGCGAGCGCCGCCGGCGCGCCGGCGCCTTCGCGTTCGATCAATCGGTCCGCCTGCGCGTCCGAGAACCCCAGCTCGCGGAAAGCCTCGTCGCGGATTCCGGCGCGAAACGTCTCGAAGTCCGGAATCGCGCCGCCGGAGAGAGGCGTCTCGGCGGCGCGCGTTTCCGCCCGGCCGAAGTCGCGGCGCAGGATCGCGGCGACCCGGTCGACGACCCGCCCGGCGGTCCGCCGGGCCGTGGTGAGCTTCCCTCCGACCGAGACGACCAGACGCGGGACGGGCTCGCGGATCGACTCCTCGCGCGAGGCCCGGGACGGCGGCCCGCCCGAGTCTTCCGCCGCGAGCGGTCGCATCCCCGCGAACCCTCCCGCGACGTCCTCCTCGCCGATGCCTGCCGAAGGAAAGAACCGGCGGGCGGCGTCGAGGAGGATCTCCCGGTCGCCGGCGGTCGGCGCGACGTCATCGGGAGAAGAAGGATCGTCCGAGTCCGTCGTTCCGAGGAGAGTCCCGCCTCGCCACGGAATCGCGTAGCAGCGCCGTCCGTCGCGGTCGAGCAGGACGACGGCCGCCGAAACCCGCAGCCGGCCCGGGGGCAGGAAGAAATGCGATCCCCGCGACGGGCGCACGCTCCTCGGAAGCTCCTCCCCGGCGAGCGCGGAGAGGCCGTTCGACCACGGTCCGAGGGCCGCCACGACGACCCTCGCGACGGTCGTCCCGCGCTCGCGCGAAAACACGTCCTCGACCTCGACGCCGGTCACGGCTCCGCCCCGATCGCGCGTCAGGCGACTGGCCGCGGTGTACGAATGCAGGCGCGCGCCGCGCGCCGCCGCGTCCCGGAGGAACGCGAGCGTCAGGAGCGCGTCGTCGGCCTGCGCGTCGAAGTAGCGCCAGGCTCCCCTCCACCCCGGCGGATCGAGTCGCGGCGCCTCGGCGGCGATCGCGGCGTCTCCGCGCCGGAAGAATCGCGGTTCCGGCGAACGCGTCCCCGCGGCGAGCGCGCGGTAGAGCGCGAGCCCGACCCCGAGGAGAGCCTTCGACGGGGCTCCCTTCCCCCCCACGGGGAAGAGGAAGGGAAGGGGACGGACCAGATGGGGCGCGAGACGGGAGAGCGCGGCGCGCTCGAGACACGATTCGCGCACGAGTCCGAAATCGAAGCTCTCGAGATAGCGCTGGCCTCCGTGGATCAGCTTGGAGGACCGGGAAGACGTTCCCGAGGCGAAGTCTCCCTTTTCGAAGAGCGCGACGGAGAAGCCGCGCATCGCCGCCTCGCGGGCGGCGGCGGCTCCGGTGATGCCGCCGCCGAGAATGGCGACGTCAAGAATCTCCGAGGAGGGCATTCTTCAGCAGTTCCGTGCGCCAGCGCGACTCGAGGAGCGCTTCGAGCTCGGCCGGCGTCTGCGGTCGCGCCGCGGCGACCCGGGCGAGCGCGGTGCGGGAGAGCAGGAAGCCGGAGTCGAGCTCGAGCGCCTGCGCGATCGCCTCCTTCCTCTTGCTCAAGGCCACGACGCGGCGCTCGAGGCCGGGATCGGGCCGCCGGCCGGGCGCGGGAAGCGCCGGCCACTCTTCCGGGGGAAGCGATTCGGCGGATCGGATCGCGTCCTGCAGCTCCCGAAGGAGGCCGCCGGGGAGCGCGCGCGGAAACCGCCGGAGCGCGGATGACGGTTCCGCCGCGGCGAGGCGCGACAGCTGGACGAGATCTTCCGCCGAGAGCACGCGGAAGAGCGCGCGATCGAGCTCACGGGCGACGCGGTCGCGAGCCGCCACGAACTCCTTCAGGTAGGCGAGCTCCTTCCGGCCGAGCGCCCCGGCGCCCTTGACCCGCCAGGCGTCGGGATCCGGCGGTCGCGCCGCGCTCTGCGCGGTCTTTTCGACGACGCGCGCGCACTCCTCGGCGTGCCATCCCGTCCGGCCGACGCGCGCGAGCTCGGCGGCGAGGATCGCTCCCAGCTCTTCGAGCCGTTCGACGTCCTTGCGGGCGTACGCGAGGAGCTCGTCGGAGAGGGGACGGCGGCACCAGTCGGCGCGCTGATACTTCTTGTCCAGGACGATCCCGAAGTACTTCTCGTACAGGTCGGAGAGTCCGAACTTGGGCAGGTTCAGGAAACGGGCCGCGAGCATCGTGTCGAAGACGTTCTTCGGCGTGAAGCCGTATTTCGCATGGAGCAGGCGAAGGTCGAAGTCGGCGCCGTGGAGGACGAGCGCGCGCGTCTCGAGCGCGCGGAAGAACGGCTCCAGGTCGTCGGTCAGGGGATCGTGCACGCGGACGAGGCCGGCGTAGGCGACCTGGACGAGGCAGAGACGCTCCCCGTACCGGTAGAACGAGTCCCCCTCGACGTCGAGCGCCACGCGCGCCCGGCCCGCCATTCGGAGGTCCTCGAGAGCCTCGAATCCGCGATCCGCCTTCACTCGGCGATCTTACACGCCGCGTTTCCCCTCCGGGGGCCGCGCATGGGGAGCGCCCGGCGATACACTCGTGCCGGAGGCAGCATGAACAAGAAAGCTTCGATGTCGGCCGCGATTCTCCTCGCCGCGTCCGTCGCCCACGCCGCGGGGCTTGCCGGGGTCTCGATGCCCGACACGGCCGCCGCCCCGGGAAAGACCCTCCGGCTGAACGGCCTCGGTCTCCGCACGAAGCTCCTGTTCAAGATCTACGTCGGAGGCCTCTACCTCGAGAACCCCACCCCCGAGGCCGCGCGGGCGATTTCCTCCGACGAGGGGAAGCGCGTCGTCATGCACTTTCTCTACAAGAAGGTCACGAAGAAACAGCTCGACGAAGCGTGGGAAGAAGGATTCCGCGAGAACACTCCGTCGCTTTCGGCGGCGGTCAAGGCGGATCTCGCGAAGTTCGAATCCTGGATGGGCGACGTCTCGTCCGGCCAGGAGATCGTCCTGACCTACGAGCCGGGCAAGGGGACGACGGTCCAGTTCGCCGGCGAGGAGAAGGGAACGATTCCCGGCGAGGATTTCATGCGGGCGCTATGGGGCGTGTTTCTGGGGCCGCATCCGCCGACGGAAGATCTCAAGAAAGGAATGCTGGGTGGGAAATAGCCGGCGAGTCGCGGGTCGGCGAGTCGAAATTCCCGAGTATCAGCGAGCTCTCTCGGCTCTCGACTTGCGACCCTCGTCCTGACCCGTAACTCGCCACTGTCGACTCTTGACTCGCGCCTGAATCAACGGAACGTTCCCGGCGATACGGCGTACGTCCGGTGCGCGGTCGGAATCGACTCGGGGGAGAACAGCGGCGGCTGCGCCTTCATCATCGAGAGCCGCTTTCCGCGGAACGCGACGAATCCCGCCGCCCGCCGGGCGAGGGGCCCGAGAGAGCCCAGATCGCGCGTCGTGAACGCCGTCCATGATCTCCGCTCCGCGAGGATTCGCTCGACCGCGACGCGGCCGAGGCCGGGAACGCGGAGCAGCTCGTCTCGGGTCGCGCGCGTGATCTCGACCGGGAACCGCTCGGGATGCGCGAGCGCCCACGAGAGCTTCGGATCGTACGCGAGCGGAAGGCGTCCGCCTTCGTCGAAGACCAGTTCCTCCTCGCGGAAGCCGTAGCGGCGGACGAGATGGTCCGCCTCGTAGAGCCGATGCTCGCGGAGCGCGGGTGTTTCGGGGCGGTCCTCGAGAGGAGTTCCTTCGATCGGCCGGAACGCGGCGAAATGCGGGTGGTGAATCGTGCGCTCGCGCCAGAGCGTGGCGGTGGCCCCGAGGATCTCGCGGTCGGTCGTCGCGTCGAGCCCGACGACGATCTGCGTCGTGATTCCGGAGGAAAGGAGAGGCTTTCCGCGCCGCGGGTCGCGGGCGAGAGGGGAGCGCGATCCTCCGACCTTTCGCGCGCGGCGAAGCAGCGAGACGCCCTCCGAAAGGGATTTCCCCGGAGCGAGCGCGTCGAGCGTCCCCTGGCACGTCGTTTCGAGGTTGTACGAAAGCCGGTCGACCAGGAGAGCGAGGCGTTCGACCTGCGCCGGCTCGCAGCCCGCGACGGCTTTCGCATGCAGGTAGCCGTCGTATTCGAGGTCGAAGCGCAGCCGCTCGACGAGGGCGATCATGCGATCCATCGCCCAGACGGGGTTCTTCGGAATGCCGGAGGTGACGAAGAGGCCGGACGCCCAGCCCCGCCGGTACGCTTCGAGGAAGATCGCCGCGAGCTTTTCCGGTTCGAGAGCGTGGCGAGGAACGTCGTTTCCGGCGCGCATGGGGCAGTACGCGCACGAAAACGCGCAAGCGTTGCTCAGGAGGATCCGGAAGATCCGGGTCGCGCCGAAACCGTGAGACAGCGTCCGGATGTTGAAGGGATTCAGCCCTCCCGCTTCGCCGAACCGGTCGCTGTCGCGATCGTCGGCGGCTCCGCGCATCAGGATCTCGACTTTCTCGTCGACCGAAAGAGCGCCGTTCATGCCGGAAGTATAGGCGTAAATCGGGCGCAACACAAGCCGGGGGACACTAGAATGCCCGACGTGCGCCCCACCCTCGAAGGAAGACGTCGCCTGGCGATCGTCTGTGTTCTCGTCGTCCTCGCCGCGGAGGCGGCGTCCTTGCGCGCGGGGGAGATCCGCGGGCGGTGGGGAGCGTTCGGCGCCTTCTTCGCGAAATCGCCCGAGGACGCCCGCCTCGGCGGGTCGAGCTTCGCCTTCAATCGGCGTCTCGGGCCGTTTCTCCGGGGCGTCGAGTCGGCGACACCCGCCGATGCGACGATCGCTCTGACCTTCGCGACGGACGAGGGCGACCCGGCGACGTACGCCGCGGCGTACGTCCTCGCCCCCCGGCGCGTCGTCGGTCCCGGACGCCAGCGCGAAGCGGACTTCGCGGCGCTCTTCGGCGCCGGCGGAAGTCTCGATCGGCATTCCGCGAGATCGACCGGGCCCTCCGGCGCGGTCGCGGTGCCTTTCGGCGAGCTGGCTCGCCGGCGGTGAGCTTCGGCCTCGACACGGTCGCTCTGGTCGCCGCGATCGGGGCGTCCGCGGCCGCCGCGAACCTCGCCGGCCGTCCGCTCCTTCGAGGGCTGTCGCGGGCGGAGCGATGGGCCTGGGCGGTGGGACTCGGGCTGTCTTTCGACGCCGCGGTCGATCTCGCGGCCCGCGCGATCGGAATCCGCCCGGGGCCCGGGTGGACCTTCGGCGCCGTTCTGCTCGCTGCCGCCGCTGGTGGCCTCCTGTTTCGTCGGGACGATCCTCCCGCCGAGCGGCGACCGGGCGGCTTCGCGGGCGCGGCTCTCGCGCTCGCCGCGGCCGCGATCGTTCTCTTCGGAATCGTGGCGCTCTCCGAACCGATGTGGTCGAACGACTTCCTCGCGATCTGGGGATTCAAGGGAAAGACCCTCTTCTTCTCGCGGACGATTCCGGCGCGGCTCTTCCACGATCCCGCGGCCGCCTGGTCGCATCCGGAGTATCCGCTCTGGCTCCCGTCGGTCTTCGGCGCGCTCGCGTCGGCGATCGGCCGCTGGGACGACCACGCGCTCGCCGTTCTCTTCCCGGCGCTCCAGGCCGCGACGGCCGCCGCGCTGTACGGCTGGACGAAACGCCGATTCTCGCCTTCTCCCGCCGCCGCGGCCGCGCTCCTCTCGGCCGCGTTTCTCCCGCTCTACCAGGGATTCGAAGTCGGGATGGCGGAGATCCCGCTGGCCCTCGCGCTCGTCCTCTTCGGCGCCGCGGCGATCGACTTTTCGGAAGCCCCCGCCTTCCCGGCGGCCGCGCGCCTCGCGCTCGCGGCGTTCTTCGCGGCGTCCGTGAAACAGGAAGGAACGCTCTTCGTGCTCCTCGCCGGCGCCTGGATGGCGCTGCGGGAGATCCGGCGGCGCCGGGGCCCTGGAGCGATCTCCGTGCTCGCGCTCACGATCGCCCCCGCGGTCCTCCATCAATTGCTGCTCGTCGTTCTCCGGGGGCCGATCGCCGACCGCGATTTCGACATGAGCTTCGCCCGGCCGGATCGCTGGGGGACGCTCTTCGGGAGGATGGCCGAGGCCGCCGCGCATCTCGTCCGGCCCGGCGACGCCGCGACGTGGCTCGCGATTTTCGCGCTCGCCGTGCTCGCCGGTCTCGCCCGCCCGGCCGGCGGCGTGGGCGCCCTCGCGATCCTCGGCCCGCCGCTCCTCGCGCAGAGCGCCGCGTACGTCGCGATCTGCGCGTTCTCGGCCTTCGATCCGGTCTGGCAGGTGGAGTTCGTCCCGCGCCTCCTCGGGGCTCTGTTCCCGATCGCTCTGCTCGCGGTCGCGCCGCGGCTGGCGTGGGTCGGCGACGCGGCCCGTTCCGATAGAGTCGCGATTCGATGACGGCGACTCTTCGACGGCTCTTCCGCTCCCGCGCGCTCGTCTGGGTTCTCGCGCGGAGGGAGCTCAAGGCTCGCTACCGCGGGAGCGCGCTCGGATTCCTCTGGTCGCTCGTCAACCCGCTGCTGCTGCTGGCGATCTATTCGGTCGTCTTCACGGTCGTCTTCGCGCCTCGGGCGGGCAACGTGAGGCCTTACGCGCTCTTCCTGTTCGGCGGGGTCCTCGCGTGGAGCTTCGTCTCTTCCTCGCTCCTCGACGCGGCGCAGACGTTCCGGACGAACGGGCCCCTGCTCCGGAAGGTGATCGTCGCTCCGGAGATCTTCCCGGGCGTTTCGGTCCTGTCGCAGGGCTTCCATTTCCTGCTGGCGCTTCCGGTGCTCCTCGCGGCGACGGCGGTGTCCGTGCTCTGGTTCTCCGGACGCTTCGGGTGGACGGCGGTCCAGATCGTCCCCGTGATCCTGCTGCTCGCCGCGGCGGTGCTCGGCGGGGCCCTCTTCGTGTCCGCGGCGTCGGTGCACTTCCAGGATCTCCGCGACCTCCTGCAGAGCGTCCTGACCTTCTGGTTCTTCGCGACGCCGATCATCTACCCCCTCGACGCGATTCCCGCGCGGCTGCGCCCGTGGGTGCGGGCGAACCCGGCGACGGCGTTCTTCACCGGCGTCCACGACGCGCTCTTCGACGACCGCTGGATCTCGGGCCCCGACTGGGCGGCGATGGCCGTTGCGGCCGCGCTCTCGCTCGCCATCGGCGGCGCGACCTTCGCGCGGCTGCGCGAATCGATCGCGGAGGAATCGTGACGGCGATCGCGGTCGAGCGACTCTCGAAGTCCTATCGCCGCGCGGGACGAAAGCGGGCGGGAAGCCTGAAATCGGCGGTCCTCCACGGATTCCGCGGGAGCGCCGCGCCCGGAGAAGGAGCGTTCCCCGCGCTCGTCGACGTGACGTTCTCCGTTCCGAAAGGGGAGACGGTCGGA
Organism: Thermoanaerobaculia bacterium; assembly: GCA_035717485.1. Lineage (NCBI taxonomy): Bacteria > Pseudomonadati > Acidobacteriota > Thermoanaerobaculia > Thermoanaerobaculia bacterium. The sequence goes on from DASTIQ010000177.1 coordinate 14,325, forward strand.
GTCGTCGGCGAGAACGGATCCGGCAAATCGACGCTGCTCAAGGTGCTCGCCGGGATCCATGCGCCGACTTCCGGCCGCGTGGAGACGCAGGGGCGCGTGGCGGCCCTGATCGAGCTCGGGGCAGGCTTCCATCCCGAGATCACGGCCCGGGAGAACATCGAGATCAACGGGATGCTCCTCGGACTCACCCGCCGCGAGATCGCCGCGCGCCTGGACGGGATCGTCTCGTTCGCCGGCGTCGAGAAGTTCCTCGACGAGCCGGTCAAGACGTTCTCTTCCGGGATGATCGTCCGGCTCGGGTTCGCGATCGCCGCGCACGCGGATCCCGAGATCCTCCTCGTCGACGAGGTGCTCTCGGTCGGCGACGAGCAGTTCACCCATCGCTGCCTGGAGCGGATCGCCGATTTCCAGCGCGAGGGGCGCACGATCGTGGTCGTGAGCCACGACCTCGAGCTCGTCGTCGCGACGGCGAAACGCGCGATCCGCCTTTCCGAGGGGCGCCTCGTCGCCGACGGGCCGGCGCCCGAAGTGATCGGCCGGTACCGCGAGGAGGTCGCGTATCGGGAAGGCGAGGCCCGCGGCGCGTCGGGCACCGGTGACGGCCGCCGCTGGGGCTCCGGAGCGGCGAGGATCGAATCCGTCCGGCTCCTCGACGGGGACGGGCGGCCCGCCGGGGTTCTCACCGCGGGCCGGCCCTTCCGGATCGAGCTCGCGGGACGGGCCGGGTCCCCGATCGGCGATTTCGTCGCCGGCATCCGGATCTCGCGCGTCGACGGCACGACGGTCTTCGGGACCAACACCCGGATCGACGGCCACCGCGCCGAATCGGTCGGCGGCGAGTTTTCGATCTCCGTCGAGTTTCCGTCGGCGGATCTCACCGCGGGAACGTACGCTCTCGACGCGGCGGTGCACGCCGCGGACGGCGCTCCCTACGACTACCGCGCCGACGTGCTCCGCTTCGACGTGTTCTCCCCCGACGCGACGGCCGGAGTGTGGCGCGCCGCGCATCGGTGGGACCTGTCGGCCGCGGGGAAATGGGTGCGATGACCGGCCGCCGCCCGCTCCTGTTCCTTCTCGCCGCCGTGACCGTGCTCCTCTTCGTCGAGTTTCCCGGATCCTGGCTCCTCGAGCCGGACGAAGCGCGCTACGCGGAGATCCCCCGGGAAATGCTCGCGACGGGGAACTGGCTCGTCCCCCGGTTGAACGGCGTCGATTACTTCGAGAAGCCGCCGCTGACGTACTGGGCCAACGCCGTCTCGATCGCGGCGCTCGGCCACAACCCGTTCGCGGCCCGGCTCCCCGAGAGGCTCGCGATCCTCGGAACCGCGCTCCTCCTCGCCGGGGCGCTCCGGAAGCCCTTCGGCGAACGGGTCGCGATCCTCTCGGCCCTGATCTTCCTCTCGTCGCCGCTCGTCTTCGCTCTGGGACGAACGGCGCTGACCGACGGGGTCCTGACGTTCACGATGGCGATCACGCTCATGGCGCTGCACCGGTTTCTCCTCGCGTCGGAGGAGGGCCGCGCCGCGCCGGGGGCCGCCGCGCTCGCGGGGCTGGGATGCGGCCTTTCGCTCCTGGACAAGGGCCTGATCGGCGTCGTCCTTCCCGGCGGAGCGTTCGTGCTCTGGTGCGTCCTCCGCCGGACCGCGCGTCCGATCGTTCGGATCCTTCTCTCCTGGGCCCCCGTCGTCTGCCTCGCGGTCGCGGCGCCCTATTTCATCGCGGTCGAACTTGCGGCCCCGGGATTCTCGAAGTTCTTCTGGATCCACGAGCACTTCGTGCGGTACGCCACGCCCGAGGCGTCGCGGCCGGGGCCGCCCTGGTATTTCCTGCTGACGTTCCTTCTCGGGATGCTCCCCTGGACGTTCTTCTCGTCGAGACTCGGACGGCGCCTCTGGTGGTCGAAGAGGCGGGCGACGGCGCCCGACGCCTCGGATCTCTGGTTCGCCCTCTGGTTCTCCGTGATTCTCGTCTTCTTTTCGCTCTCCCACTCGAAGCTCACGCCGTACGTGCTGCCGGCGTGTCCCGCCGCCGCCGTCCTCTTCGCGCGGCTGATCGACGCGCACGTCGAAACCGGGGAGAAGACTCCCGCCCGGCCGCTCGCGTTCCACGCGGCGTTCTGGACCGTCGCCGCGCCGGCGGGTTTCTTCCTCCTCGCGCGGAGCGGCGACCTCGCGCGATACGGGCTGGCGGCGCCGGCCGCGGCGGCGCTCGGGGTGCTCGTCGCGGCCTCGTGGATCGGCGCGTTCGCCGCCCGCCGGCGGCCTCTCGCCGGGATCGGAACGGCCGTCGCCGGCTGGTGTATTTTCTACGCCGCCTTGATCGCCGCTTTCCCGAGGATCGCCGCCGACCAGTCCGCGCATGACCTCGCGGTCGCCGCCGGCCGCGCGGCGGGAGACTCGGCCGAAGTCGTCTGCTACCGGACCTACCTCCAGGGCTTCCCCTTGGAGCTCGAGCGGCGCGTCCGGATCTTCGGGTGGAAGGGCGAGCTCGCCTACGGCAGCGCGCGCGGCGATTCGTCCGCGTGGTTCCCGCCGAGGGAGGCGTTCTGGACGGAGTGGGACTCGCCGAAGAAGATGGTCGTGCTCCTTCGGAAGCGGGACCGGCCGGAGATGTACGGCCACCGCGCGGAGCTCGTCGCGCAGAACCGGAAATATTTCGTCGTGAAGAACTTTCGATGAGGAGCACGTTCCTCCCGTTCGCGAAGCCCTCGATCGGCGAGGAAGAGATCGCCGAGGTCGCCGACTCTCTGCGCTCCGGCTGGATCACGACGGGACCGAAGACCGAGAGATTCGCCGAGGAGTTTCGCGCGTGGGTCGGCGGGCGGTTCGCCGCGCCGATCTCGTCGGCGACGGCGGGCCTCCACGTCGCGCTCCTCGCCCACGGCATCGGCGCCGGCGACGAGGTGATCACGACGCCGATGACGTTCGCGGCGACGCTGAACGTGATCGTCCTCGTGGGCGCCACGCCGGTCCTCGCCGACATCGACCGGAACACGCTGAACGTCCGGGTCGAGGAGATCGAGAAGAGGATCACGCCGCGGACGCGGGCGTTGATCCCCGTCCACTACGTCGGGCAGCCGTGCGACATGGACCCGATCCTGGCGCTCGCGGAAAAGCACCGCCTCGCGGTGATCGAGGACGCCGCCCACGCGATCGGAACCGAGTACCGGGGGCGGAGAATCGGGTCGTTTCCGACCACGTCGGTGTTTTCGTTCCACCCCAACAAGAACATCACGACGGGGGAGGGGGGAATGGTCGTCACCGGGGACGAGCGGGTCTTCGAGACGGTCTCGCTGCTGAAATTCCACGGGATGGATCGCAACGCCTGGAAACGTTTCGCGAAGGCGGGAAGCCCGCGGTACGACATCGCCCTCCCCGGCTACAAATACAACATGATGGACATCCAGGCGGCGATCGGGCTGCATCAGCTCCCGAAGCTCGACGGCTTCATCGCGCAGCGCGCCTCGATCGCGGCCGCCTACCAGCGGGATTTCGCGGAGGCCCCCTTCTTCCTGCCGAAACCGGTGCCGTGGCCGTCGCGGCACGCGTGGCACCTCTATGCGCCGCTCGTCGATCTCGAACGGTTGACGATCGACCGCGACCGGTTCATGGCGGAGCTGAAGGACCGGAACGTCGGCTGCGGCCTCCACTACTCGGCCGCGCACGAGTTCTCCTGGTACCGCGAGCGTTTCGGCTGGCAGCCGGAAGACTTCCCCGAGGCCCACTTCGTCTCCGAACGCATCGTTTCGCTTCCGCTGTTCCCGGGCATGACGGAGGCCGACCGGGCCGACGTCGTGCAGGCGGTCTACGACATCGTTGGGAAATTCCGCCGCTGAAACGCGGCGATGCATCGAGCCGGACGGGCGCGTGCCGCGCAACGGTCGCCCTTCGACGTACGTCTCGGGTACGCCTGCGGGCGCCGTGCGCGGTCCGCATCCCGTCGGGCTCGCGCCTCCCCGCGTATCAGCGGCGGACGACCGGGGGCTGGTGGCGAGACCGCGCCGGCCGATGCGGCGGGAAGTGACGGAATCGGTTAGGATTACGGCCGATTTGACCGAGCGACCCGACATTTCGGTGGTGATTCCCGTGTACAACGAGGAGGAGAACCTGCCGGCCCTGCTTCCCCGTCTCCTCCCCGTGCTCGACGGGACGAAGCGGCCCTACGAAGTGCTCTTCGTGGACGACGGCAGCCGCGACCGGTCGCTCGCCATCCTGAAGTCGTTCGTCGACGCGCACCCGGGGAAGGTCCGCGTCCTCGAGCTCTCGAGGAACTTCGGCCAGCATCCGGCGATCCTCGCGGCGTTCCAGCGCGCGCGCGGCAACGTGGTCGTGACTCTGGACGCCGATCTCCAGAATCCCCCCGAGGAGATCCCGAAGCTCCTCGCGCGCGTCGACGAGGGTTACGACGTGGTCGGCGGCATCCGCCGGCAGCGCCGCGACTCCTGGTTTCGGCGCGCCGCTTCGCGTCTCGTCAACCGCGTGACCGGCGCGATCACCGGAATGCGTCTTTCCGACTACGGCTGCATGTTGCGCGCCTACTCGCGGGACGTCGTCAACGAGATCAACGCGTGCGAGGAGAACGCGACGTTCATCCCCGCGCTCGCGCAATCGTTCTCGCGCCGGCCGACCGAGGTCGAGGTCGGGCACGCGGAACGCGCCGCCGGGACGTCCAAGTATTCGCTCTACCGGCTCGTGCGGCTGAATTTCGATCTGATGACCGGCTTTTCGGTCGTCCCGCTCCAGATCTTCACTCTGTTCGGGTTCGTCGTCGCGGCGGGGGGCGTCGGATTCGGGATCTTCCTCGGAATCCGCCGGATGATCGTCGGCGCCGAGGTCGAGGGAGTGTTCACGCTGTTTGCGATCCTCTTCACCGTCGTCGGCGTGCTGCTCGCCGGGCTCGGGATCGTCGGCGAGTACATCGGGCGGATCTATCACGAGGTGCGCCGACGTCCGCGGTTCTCGGTGCGGCGCGAATGGGGGGCGCCCGCGCCGTGATCCGAAGGACGCGGGGCGCCGGGAGGCGCGCGTGAGCGACTACGAACGTCCGCGGATCCTCGTGTTCGGATTCTCCGACCTGGGATACCGCTGCCTCGAATACCTAATCGGACGCGGAGAGAAGGTCGTCGGCTGCTACACGTATTCCGACCCCCCTGGTGCGGGCGGCTGGCCTCCGTCGCTCGTCCCGCTCTGCGCCGCGCACGGGATCCCAGCGTGGACCGACGTGCGGTGGAACGCCGAGGAG
>DASTIQ010000178.1 GCA_035717485.1 Thermoanaerobaculia bacterium
GAGGCGGAGACGGTCCGCCTCTTCTTCGACGCGGGCGAGCTCCGGACCGCGACGTCATCGACCGAGGGACGCCGGATCGGCGACGTGCTCCTGCGCCGCGGGCTCGTGGGGGAGGCGGACTTCCGCGCGGCGCTCGCCTCCGACGGCGAGCGGCGGAGCCGGCTCGGGAAGCTCCTCGTCGAGCGGGGCTTGATCGCGCAGAACGTCCTCGACGCCGAAATGCGCCGCCTCTCGGAAGAGATCGTCTTCGCGGCGTTCACGTGGAAGGACGCGGAATTCCGTTTCGAGGACGACGAGGGGAGCCCGGACGCCGACGTCTGGCTCGATCATTCGACGGCAGCCCTGATCGTCGAAGGGATCCGGCGTCTTCCCGAAAGCGACGAGTACGTCGAGTCGATCGGCGATCTGGACCGCAAGCCCTCGGCCGTGAACGACCCGATGGCGCGCTGGGGAGTCGTCAAGCTCGCGCCGCAGGAGGGATACCTCTTCTCCCTCTGCAACGGCCGGACGAGCTTCCGCGACATTCTCAAGCTCGCCCCTTCCCGGGCGGCGGGAGCGAAGATCCTCCACGCCCTGCTGGCGTGCGGCCTGATCGAAGTCGCCGAGGAGGCGGCGGCTCCCGGCGCGGCCTCGGACGCGGTGCCGCCCTCTCCCGGGGAAGCGCCGGTTCCCGCGCCCCGGGAGATCCCGATCGAACCTTCCGCGCCGGACGCCGAAGCCCGTTACGTCGTCGCGCGCGGGAGCTATCTGCGCGCGCGCCAGTTGATGGAAGCACGGGACTTCTTCGGGGCGATCGTCCTCCTCGAGCAGTGCGTGAAGCTCGTGCCCGACAACCCCGAATATCACTACCGGCTCGCCTCGGCCCTCTCCCGGAACCCGCGCTGGGGAGAGCGGACGATCGCCCAGTTCCAGAAGGCCCTGTCGCTCGCGCCGGGGCGGACCGACGCGATCCGGGAGTTCGCCGAGTTCCTGCTCGCGCGAAAGCGGCCCGCCGAGGCCCGCGACTACGCCGCCCGGCTCTTCGAGCGGTCGCCGGAGGATCCGAAACACGCGGACCTCCTCCGCCGCTGCGAGGCGGCGATGGGCATCGCGCCCCTTCCCGTCGCGGAGGCCGCGGACGACGACGAGGAGGAGAAACCGAAGTCGCTCCTGGGACGATGGTTCCGCCGGAACACCGAATGAGAAAAGTGCCGCAGAGGAGCGGAGGGGCGCGCCGCGCGCGCGGACCGGGTTCGTCGCCCGCCCTCCCCGAGCGGCCCCCGGGCGACGCGTAAATGGATCTCGGGATCGCGACCGCCCTCGGTCTCGCCGTCGCCGCGGGATTCAACGCCTGGGCGACGGCGCTCGTCTTCGGGGTGTGCGCGCGATTCTTCCCCGACCTCCTGGGCGGTTCCATCGCGGCGTTCTTCGCCGCCGGGCCGATCCTCACGATGGCGGCCGCCCTCTTCGCGGCGGAATTCCTCGCGGACAAGATTCCGTTTCTCGACCACTTCTGGGACTTCGCGCACACGTTTCTCCGCCCGGCGGCCGGCGCGGCGCTCGCGGCCGGATGTCTCCCGGGGCATTCCGCCGCCGCCCGCCTGGGGGCGGCCGCCGCCGGCGCCGTGGTCACGCTCGCGGCCCACATGGGGAAAGCGGCTTCCCGTCTCACGTCGACGGCGGCCGTCTCGCCGCTGACCCGTCTCGCACTCTCCATCGCGGAGGACGTGATCGCGGTGTCGGTGGCGGCCGTCGCGATCTTCGCTCCCGGGCTTTCGCTCGCGGTCGTCGGCGCCGTGCTGATCCTGATCGTCCTGCTCTTCGGGCGCATCCGCCGCGCCGCGGCGATCCTCTTCTTCCTCGCGGCGCATCCGCGCGAGGCCTACCGGGCGTCGAAGGAGGCGTGAGGCGATGCCGTTCCTCGTCGACGGCAACAACCTGATCGGAAGGATCGCGGGGCGGCCGCCGGGAACGGACGAAGAGCGCCGGCGCGTCCAGCAGACCATCTCCGCGCGGCTGCGGAGCGGCCGTTCGAGCGTCGTCCTCTTCTTCGACGGGGAACCTTCCGCCGGCAAGCGGGAAGGATGGCTCGGCGGCCTGACGGTGCGGTATTCCGGGAACCGGAGCGCCGACGACGCGATCATCGAAGCGGTCGAGCGGGCGAAGGCGCGCCGCGACTGCCACGTGGTGACCGACGACCGGGCGCTCGCGGAACGGGCCCGGGCGCGCGGGGCTCGGGCGCTGTCGACCGCGGATTTCTGGGGGCGGATGGAGACCGCTCCCGGCGAGGCGGGGAAAGACGCGCGCGCGGTGGACGTCGACGAGTGGGAATCGTTCTTCGCGGACGACCGGAACCGCCTCCCGTGACCCGTCCGCCCTTCTCCGATCTGTTAGAATCGCCTTCGGGCGGGCGATCCATGCGATCGCCGCGATCTTCGGATCGGGGAGGAAAGTCCGAACTCCACGAGGGCAGCGCGCCGGGCAACCCCCGGTCGTCCCGGCGACGGGGCGAAGGAAAGTGCCACAGAAATCAAACCGCCTTTCTTCCGGAGCTTGACGGCGCCGGCGGAACGGCAAGGGTGAAACGGTGCGGTAAGAGCGCACCGCCCCGGCGGCAACGCCGGGGGCACGGTAAACCCCGCGCGGAGCAAGGCCAAATAGGGAAACGGAAGAGCGCCCACCTCATCCCGCTCGACGGGACCGTTTCCGGGTTGGCTGCTGGATTCCGGGAGAGATCCCGGAGCTAGAGGAATGATCGCACCCGACAGAATTCGGCTTACCGGGTCGTCCGCCCACTTTTCGAAACCTCCGGCGCTCCGGCCGGGCGCGACGATCGGCGTCGCCGCGATCTCCGGCCGCGTCGATCCGGCGAGGCTCGATGCGGGCATCGCTCGCCTCCGATCGCGAGGATACCGGGTCGTCGAAGCGCCGAACGTCCGCTCGACCGACGCCATGCGCGCCGGCACCGACGCGCAACGCGCGGCCGGATACCGCCGTCTGGTCTCGGATCCCGAGGTCGACGCGATCTTCTTCGCGCGCGGCGGCTGGGGAGCGGCCCGAATCCTCGACCGGCTCGATCCGGACGAGGTCGCGCGCCACCCGAAGATCCAGATGGGGGGCTCGGATCTGACGACGCTCTTCGCCTGGCTCCAGGCGCGCGCGGGGCTCGTCGCGTTCCACGGCCCGATGGTCGCGGTCGACTTCGCCCGCGCCGAACCCGACCCGGAGACCGACGCTTCGTGGGAACCCGTCCTCCGCGGCGACGCGCCGCTCGCGATTCCGATCGCGACCGAACAGGTGCTCGCGGGCGGCTCCGGATCCGGACTACTCGTCGGCGGATGCCTGTCGATGCTCGTGGCGCTCGAAGGAACGCCCGAGGCGCTGGACACCCGGGGGCGCGTCGTGTTCTGGGAGGACGTGGGGGAGGAGATCTACCGTCTCGACCGGATGCTCACGCACTGGCGGCGCGCGGGGCGTCTCGCGGAGCCCGCGGGCGTTATAATCGGGAAGTTGGAAAACATACGGAACAACGGGATCCCGGACGAGGAGGGCGTGTCCTCGCTCCTCGCCGAGCACTTCGCGGGCGCTCCCTATCCGGTCGTGCGCGACTTTCCCGCGGGGCACGGAGCGAGGAATCGAACCCTCCCGCTCGGAACGCGCGTCACGCTCGACGCGTCGGCCGGCGCGGTCCGGTTCGAGGAGGCGGCGGTCTCATGAAGGCGGTCTTCAAATCGGGTTCCGGGAAGAGCCCCTCCGAGCAGTTCGTCGTCACCTACCTGATGGGCGACATCATCTTCTCCGAGGGAGACCTCGGCACCGAGATGTACATCGTCCAGAGCGGCGTCGTCGAGATCTTCAAGAAGATCCGGGGACGCCAGAAGGTGCTCGCGACGCTCGAAAAGGGAGATTTCTTCGGGGAGATGTCGGTCCTCGAAGACGTGTCCCGCACCGCTTCGGCGCGCGCGAAGACCGACGTCGAGCTCGTCCGGATCAACCAGACGACGTTCGATCAGATGATCAAGGGAAACACCGAGATCGCCGTCCGCATGCTCCGGAAGCTCTCGCGGCGGCTGCGGGAGACGACCGATCTCCTGGAAGACGCGCTCGGCCACAAGGTCGCCGATCCGATCGATTCCCCGTCGGGCTCCGTGCCCGCGGTCGCGCGCGAGGAGCACCGGGTCTACCGCCTCGTCTCGCCGGACCGGAAGACGGAGTTCTACCTCAACCGGGACGGCGACACGCGGATCGGCCGCGCCGATCCCGTCACCGGGATCAACCCCGACGTCGATCTCACCGCCCTCGACACCCAGCGCTCCACCTCGCGAAGCCACGCCCGGATCTACAAGGCGGACGACACGTTCTACGTGATGGAAGAGATCGGCGTGATGAACGGCACGTACGTCAACGACCGGAGGCTCCCGACCGGCACCCCCGGCGCGATCAAGGACGGCGACGTGCTGAAGTTCGGGCTGATTCCGCTCGTCTTCCGCATCACGAAAGAGTAGCCGGCGCGGCGATACGTCAAGCCGGACGCGCGTCTCGCCGCGTCTCGAGGTCGGTATCCACGGAAACGGGCGGGCCTTCGCTCGCACCACGCTTTGCGCGTCGCCTCCGCGTGGTAGAAGGCGATCGATGAGCGACGTTCCCCTCCGGCTCGGCGACCCGATCTCGCGCGTGCCCGGGATCGCGCCGTCCTCGGCGCGCAAGCTCGCCGAGGACGGATGCCCGACGGTCGCGGACCTCCTGCTCCACCTGCCGTTTCGATACGAGGATCGGACGGCGTTGGCGAAGATCGGCGAGCTGAAGGACGGCGAAGCCGCCGTCGTCGCCGGCCGCGTCGTCTCCCACCGGCTGGTGCGGACCCGCCGGCGCGGCTTCACGATCCTCCAGGCCGCGATCGCCGACGAGACCGGCTCGCTTCCGGTCGTCTGGTTCAACCGGCCATATCTCGCGAAGGCCTTGACTCCCGGGCGGCGCGCCGTTCTCTACGGAACGCCGCTCTTCGAAAAACGGGGTCTCGTGATGCGAAATCCCGAGCACGAGCTCTTCGGCCCGGAAGAGGAAGAGGATCCGGTCCACATGGGGCGCGTCGTCGGCATCTATCGCAGGCTCGGCGGACTCGGGAGCCAGTGGCAGCGGGGAGCGATCCGGCGCGCGCTGACCGCCCTCGATCCGGTTTTCCGGTCGGCGGGCGACCCCCGGGTCCTCTTTCGCGCGCTCGAAACGGTTCACTTCCCGCCGCGCCGGGGGTTCGCCGCGGCGGCGGCGCGGGCTCGGCGCGCCCTCGCGCGCGAAGAGCTCTCCGTCTTCCTCGATCGGATCGAGGCGAAGAGGGAAGCGCGGGCGGCGATCCGCGTGCCGGCGTGGACGTGGACTCCCGAGACCACGCGCCGCCTCCTGCGCCTGCTCCCGTTCCCGCTGACGCGCTCGCAGAAGGAAGCGATGGCGGAGATCGCGGCGGACCTCCGGCGCGGATCCCCGATGGCCCGGCTTCTCCAGGGCGACGTCGGGAGCGGGAAGACCGCCGTCGCGCTGCTCGCGGCGCTCCTCGCGATCGAGAACGGCTCCCAGGCGGCGCTCATGGCGCCG
>DASTIQ010000179.1 GCA_035717485.1 Thermoanaerobaculia bacterium
TTCCGTCCTCCTCGCCGCGGTTGCTCGATCCGCACGGCATCGTGCCGTGCTTCATGTCGAAGAGGATCGCGTGGAGGGACGAAACGAACCGTCAGGTCGAACGGAGCCCCAGCTTCTCCAGCGCCAGGTTCACCGCTTCCGGATACGCGACGTGCTCCTGTTCGAGGATGCGTGCGGCAAGCGTCTCCTCGGTATCGCCCGGAAGGATCGGGACGCGCTTCTGGAGGATGACGGGACCCGAGTCGATGCCGACGTCCACGTAGTGCACCGTGCAGCCCGACTCCTGGTCCCCCGCCTCGATCGCCCGGCGCTGGACGTGGAGGCCGGGATGCTTCGGCAGGAGCGAAGGGTGGATGTTCAGGATCCGCCCGCGATACGCCTCGACGAACTCGGGCGACAGGATGCGCATGTAGCCGGCGAGACAGATGAGATCCGGCTTCGCGGCATCGAGCACTCTCCGGATCCTCGCCTCGTGCACCGCCCGCGTCATGCCGCTCTCGCGCGCGATCGGATGGGCAGGCAGGCCGCGCTCTCGGGCGATCGCGAGACCCGGCGCGTCCGGGTTGTCGGAGACGACCGCGACGATCGCGGCGTCCGGAATCTTTTCCGAATCCACGGCGTCCGCGAGCGCGACGAAGTTCGACCCGCGGCCGGAAAGGAGGATGGCAAGGCGGTGCATGACTACCGGCTCAACCCTTCCATGGGTCCACCACGTCCAGGCCGGGGAAATCGAAGTCCGCCGTGTTTCGCGTAACGAGCCTCAGGCCATGCACGAGAGCCGTGGCGGCGAGAAGACTGTCGATCGCCGCCACGGGACGCCCGACCTCCACGAGGAGCCGGCCCCAGCGGTCGGCGATCGCTCCGGTGATCGGCAGGAGTCGATCCTCAAACCAAGCCGGAACCTCTTGCTCCAGCCAGACGCGGAGCTTCTCCTTTCGGGAGCCTCCGGCAAGACGTTCCACGCCTTGGCGGACCTCACCGAGGGTGAGGACGCTGAGATGCAGCGCCGAATCCGGCGCGCCTTCGAACCAGCGGGTCACCCGCTCGCTCGGCTTCGGGCGAACGAGCTCGGAAATGACGTTCGTGTCGATCAGGTAGCTCAAATCTTCACGTCGCGAGCCGGGGATCGGTCACGGCGGACCTCGAGTCGCACTCCGCGAAGCGGCGAGCCGCGCAGAAAAGCAAGGAAGGTCGGCTTGGTCCCCCTGAGCCGCCGGTATTCGGGCGCCGAGACGACGACGGCCGCCGCACGGCCCCGGACCGTGATTTCCTGCGGACCTTCCTTCTCGGTCGATTTGACGACCTCGCTCAACCTCGCCTTCGCTTCCTGAAGCTGCCATTTGCGCATTTGCCTACTCCCACTAGTCAGTCTAGTCTGTTCCGTGCGCGGCGTCAAACCATGCATTGTGAATCTCGCGGCCGCGTGGCAGATTCGTATCGATGTCCACCTGCGACTACCTGATCATCGGCGGAGGAGTCGTCGGGCTCTCGGTCGCGCGAGAGCTCAAGCTTCGCCGGCCCGACGCCAGGATCATGCTGATCGAGAAAGAGGATTCGCTCGGAGCGCATGCGAGCGGCCGCAACAGCGGCGTGATCCATTGCGGGATCTACTACACGGCCGACAGCCTCAAGGCCCGGCTCACGAAGGAAGGAAACGCGGCGCTCGTCGCCTTCTGCGCCGAGAAGAAGATCCCCGTTCGGCGCTGCGGAAAGCTGATCGTTGCGCGAAGCGAAGCCGAGCACCCGATGCTCGACGAGCTTCTCCGCCGCGGCGCCGCGAACGGCGTCGAAGTCCAGGATCTTTCCGAGGAGGAGGCGCGGAAGATCGAGCCGCGGGCAAGAACGGCGGGCCGGGCGCTCTTCGTTCGGTCCACGGCGTCGGTCGATCCGCGGCTCGTCGTGGCCGCGTTGGCGGAAGAATGCCGCGATCTCGGAATCGCGATCGCGACCCGGACCGCATATCGCGGCCTGGTGCCATCGTCGCGCAATTCCAATCCTCGATCGCGAAACCTCACCCCCTTCGCCCCCTCTCCAGGTGGAGAGGGGGGAACATTGAAGGTTCGCACCTCCGGCGGCGATTTCTCCGCGGGCTTCCTCGTCAACTGTGCCGGGCTCTACGCCGACAAGGTCGCCCGCGATTTCGGCTTCTCGCAGCGCTACCGGATCCTGCCCTTCAAGGGCCTCTACCTTGAATCGCCGGAACCGGCGGAATCCCTCCGCTGCCACGTCTATCCTGCGCCGTCGAAAACGAACCCGTTTCTCGGCGTCCACGCCACGGTCAAGCCGGACGGACACTGGAAGATCGGGCCGACGGCGATCCCCGCGCTCTGGCGGGAGAACTACCGGGGGCTCGAGCGCTTCGACGCGGGTGAGCTCGGCGAGATCGCGTTCCGCCAGCTGTCGCTTCTGTTCGGCTCGGGTTTCGACTTCCGGCGGCTCGCGTGGGAAGAGGTCCGGAAGCAGTCGCGGCGGCGCCTGCTCGCCCTCGCCGGGCATCTCATGGAAGGTGTATCCACCGACCAGCCGTGGAAGTGGGGCACGCCCGGCATCCGCGCGCAGCTCGTCGACGTCGAATCGAAACGGTTGGTCGACGACTTCGTCCTCGAAGGCGAC
>DASTIQ010000180.1 GCA_035717485.1 Thermoanaerobaculia bacterium
TCCTTCGGCCGGGTGGAATCGATCCTCGAGCGCTTCGTGAGCTTCGAGACCGAGATCTCGGTCGTCGTCGCGCGGGCGCTCGACGGAACGGTTTCCGACTTCGGGGCGATCGAGAACGAGCATCGGAATCACATTCTCGACGTTTCGCGCGCGCCCGCCGCGGTCGAGAAGCGGGTCGCCGACGAGGCGATCCGGATCGGACGCGCGATCGCGGAGCGGCTCGACGTCGTCGGCGTCATCTGCATCGAGTTCTTCGTCGATCGCGGCGGGCGGCTCCTCGTCAACGAGCTGGCGCCGCGTCCGCACAACTCGGGGCATCTGACGATCGACGCGTGCGTGACGAGCCAGTTCGAGCAGCAGCTCCGCGCGGTCTGCGGGCTGGCGCTCGGCTCTTCGGAATACGTTCGACCGGCCGCGATGGCGAACCTCCTCGGCGATCTGTGGGCGGAGGGCGAGCCGGACTGGGAAGCGGTCTGCGCCATTCCCGACGTCAAGCTCCATCTCTACGGGAAGAACGCCGCCCGGCCCGGGCGGAAGATGGGCCATCTGACGGCGGCCGCGGCCACGGCGGAGGAAGCGCGGGAGAAGGTGCTCCGGGCTCGGGCGGTGCTCTCGGGGAACGCGGAGCGCCCGGCGGCTTCCGGGGAGACCCGCGTCCTTCACGGCGCGGCGAGGCGAACGTCGTGACCGGCAACCGCGAACCCGCGATCCGGGTCGTCCTCATGCCGAAGGACACGAACGCGCACGGAACGATCTTCGGCGGGGTGATCCTTTCCTACATCGACCAAGCCGGCGCGGTCGAAGCGAAGAAGCACCGGACGGAATTCCTCGTCACCGTCGCCATGCGGGAGATCGTCTTCCACGAGCCCGTGTACGTCGGCGACCTCGTCTCCTTCTACACCGAGCTCCTCCGGATCGGGAGCACCTCGATCACGGTCCGCGTCGACGTCGTCGCCAATCGCGGAAACGACCCGGACGTCGAGGCCAAGGTGACGGAGGCGGAAGTCACCTACGTCAATCTCGGAGCGGACCGCAAACCCCGCGTCATTCCGCGGTAATCCATTCGCGGCACCAACCAACGCGTTCGCCGGACAGTCCGGGCTCCGACTCGCCTCTGCCTCGATGGGACAGGCCGCGGGGCGGAACGAGGCCACGTCGCGGAGCGACGCATCGGCGCGACCTCTCCCGTTGGGAGAGGGTGGCCGCCAACGGCGGCCGGGTGAGGGGTCGAGCGTGAGCTCGAGCGAGGCAGGTGAGGGTGTTCCGGACCCCTGGAATCACCCCTCACCCTTGCCTGCGGCGTTCGACCTCTCCCGCACGGGGAGAGGTGGCGGATAACCTATCGAATTTTCTGGGCGAGCGACGGCGACAGGACCCACTTCAGATCGCCGGGAGGCGAGGGGTGGCTGCCGCCGAACGAGACCCGCGCGATCGCCGCCTTCTTGATCGGCACGTCGACGTCTTCCCGGCCCGTGACCGCGAGCCCGAGAAGAAGGCCCAGGTGCGGCATGTGCCCCACGAGGACGACGTCATCCCATCGGTCGCGCGCCAGCTCCACGAGGACCTTTCGCGGATCCGCGTCCGGCGCCAGAGCGGGCGTGGCGGCCAGCGAGGCTTTCGGAAATCGGGCCGCGATGAATTCCGCGGTTTCCTTCGCGCGTCGGAGCGGGCTGTGCCAGATCGCCTGCGCTTTCGCGACCCGCGAAAACGCGACCGCGACGACTTCCATCACTTCCCGCCCGCGTTCGGAGAGCGCGCGATCGGCATCCTTGCCCGATTTGGCCGAGTCTTCGGCGTCCCCGTGCCGGAGGAGATAGAGATTCATGCCGTCAGACGGACGGCGGTGGGGGCGGGGGAGGAGGCGGAGGCGTCTCTTCGTGGACTCCGGGAATGTAGCCGCTGTCCGTGGGCACCAGCGGAGCATTCGCGGCGGGAGGCGCCCAGTCGGGCTGCGGCTTGTACGTCGGCTCCTTCTTTTCGGGAGCCTGCGGAGGCGCCGTCTTCGGAGCCGGAGCCGCGGTCGCCGTGCCGGCGGGCGACACGGCCGTCCCGGTGGCGGCCGTGCCCGACGTGTCCGGCCGCGGCGCGGGGGCGGGGCTCGACCACCGCGGAGTGAATCGCAGCGTCGCCGCTTTCGCGGTCATCGGAAGGTTCGCGGTGAACGTCGCGGCCGCGCCCGCGTCGAGCGAGCCCGCCGAGACGCTCGCCATCGCGCTGGCGACGACCTTTCCCGCGTCGTCCATCGCCGCGATCGAGAGCGCGACGTTGGACGCGGGCACCTTCCCGGAATTCCGGAGCGTTCCCTTGACCGCGACGGCGTTGCCGGAAGGCCGCTGATCGAAGTCGACGACCTCGAGCTTCGCATCTCCGCCCGCGGTATCGGCGGCCGCGGCATCCTCGGGAGCGGCCTCCTCGGTGTCGGCCCCCTCGATCGTGTGGCTCACGTCCTCGTCGCCGATCTTGACTTTCGCTTTCGGATTCTTCTGCTGCGCTTTCGCCGCCTCGACCGGGGTCGTCGCGGCGACCGGCGCTTCCGCGGCGGCCTTGGGCGGCCGGCGCGCGGCCCGCGTTGCCGCGAGGTCGATGTCGGCGGCGGCGACGGCGACGACCGTTCCGTCCTTGAGCGTCATCACCGCCTGCGAACCCCGCAGCACGTACGGTTTGGCGAGCTCGAGGGACTTGCCTCCCTTGAGAACGACGATTTCGTTCGCGGAGAGCGCCGCGGCCGCGCAAAGCAGAGAGAGCAGGAGAACGGGGAGCTTTCTGATCATGGCGAAGGATCTCCTTCCGGGATTTTACACCGTATACTTTCCTCAATGCTGACCCGGTCCAAGTCCTCTCTCTCGGAAGAGAATCGCGCCCTGGTCGACCGGCTCCGCCAGAAGCAGTGGAAAACCCCCGCGGAGCGCGACGACTGGCTCCGCCGGATCGCGTCGGTTCGCGGGATTCCGTCGGAAGACGTCGCGTTCTTTCTCGTCGATTCCGATCCTTCCGTCCGCACGACGGGGGCCGCCATCGTCAAGGCGATGCCGCCCGACGCGGCGGTCGAAGTTCTCCTGACCGCGCTCGCTTCACAGCCGGAATCCCAGCGGCGAAAGACCTTCGACGCGGCGGTCCAGCTCCTCGGCGGCGATCTCTCCCCGGAGCGCGCCGCGTCGATGGCGGGCGACCCCCGCGCGGCGGTGGCATCGACGGTCCTCGAGTGGATCCGCGAGAACCAGCAGCCGCGGTTCCTCGCTTCGCTCGTCCCGGCCCTCTCGGCGTCGGCCGTGGCGGTCCGCCGGCGCGCGATCGCCGCCGCCGAAACGATCGGCACTCCCCAGGCGGTCCCCCTCGCCGTCCAGGGGATCTCCGACGAGGACGAGGAGGTCCGCTTCCGGTCCGCGTCGATTCTCGCGCGGTTCCCCTCCGATCAGATCTTCCCGGCGCTGCTGAAGGCCTCGTCCGACTCGTCCGCGCGGGTCCAGCAGGCGGTCGCCAAAGCGATCGGGCCGATCGTCTCCGCGGGAGCGCGCGCGTGGCAGTCGCGGGTCATGCCGCTGATTTCCGATCCCAACCCGCGCGTGCGCGAGAACGCGATCGGGATCGTGCGGCAGCAGGAGCCGAAGGCGGTCGTCGAAGCGTTCATCGCGTCGTTCAAGAACGTCTACGGGCCGCCGCGCGACCGCGCGATCACGGTCTTTCAGGAGCTCGGCGGGCCGTTTCTCGCGGCCCTCGCGGAACGCGCCGACGACCCCGACCACGATGCGGCGAACCTCGCGGCGTCGATCGCGGTCACCCTCCGGTCGCCCGAAGTCGTCCCGCTCTGCGTCCGGCTCCTGAAGCAGCCGGACTGGTGGCTTCGCCACCGCGCGAGCGAGGCGCTCGCCGAGATCAAGGACGAGCGAGGGCTCCAGCCGCTTGTCGAAATGCTCGAGGACCGCGAATCGGACATCACGGCGGCGGCGGCGCTCGGCCGGTGGGCCAGCCCGAAGGCGCTTCCGGGGCTGCTGACGGCCTACAAGAAGGCGGCCATGGATCTGCGCCTCGAGATCCTCGAGGCCTTCTCCAAGATCCCGGACTCGAGGGTCCCGGCGCTCCTCCAGAACATCGCGGGCGTCGACCCGGAACCGGTCGTGCGCGAGAAGGCGGTTCGGCTGCTCCGCGCGCTCCGCGGGGAAAGCGTCGGGGCTTCCACCGAGATCGCCGCGGCCTTCGAGCCGGTGGATCTGGCCGGCCTTTCGGAGGTGACGCTCGCCGATCTGATGCGGCACGCCCGCGCGCTCGAGGCGTCGGACCTGCATCTCGCCGTCAACGCGATCCCGCACCTGCGGGTCCACGGCACGATGACCCCGCTTCCGCTCGCGCCGCTGTCGGAAGAAGACGTCGAGCGGATGCTGCACCCGATCCTTTCGGAGACCCAGCGGGCGACGCTCGCGGAGACCCGGACGCTCGACTTCTGCTACAAGGCGGGGGCGCTCGGCCGTTTCCGGACGAACATCTTCTACCAGCGCAAGGGACTCGACGCGGTCTTCCGCCTCATTCCTCCGGAGGTTCCGACGCTCGACGAGCTCGGCGTCCCGCGCTCGCTCTGGGAGCTGACCGAATACACGCAGGGGCTCGTGCTCGTGACGGGCCCGGCCGGCTGCGGCAAGACGACGACGCTCGCGGCATTCGTCGACCGGATCAACCAGATCGAGAACTCCCACATCCTCACGGTCGAAGACCCGATCGAGTACGTCCACCGGAGCCGCGAGTCGCTCATCAACCAGCGGGAGGTCGGAACGCACACCGCCTCGTTCGCGAAAGCGCTGCGGCAGGCGCTCCGCGAGGATCCCGACGTGATCATGGTCGGCGAGATGCGGGACATCGAAACGATCTCGCTCGCGATCACCGCCTCGGAGACGGGGCACCTCGTCTTCGGCACGCTCCACACGGCGACCGCCGCGGGAACGGTCGACCGGGTGATCGACGCGTTCCCGGCGGGACAGCAGGGGCAGATCCGCCAGATGCTCTCGGACTCTCTTCGCGCGGTCATCTCGCAGCACCTCGTGCCGCGCCGCGACGGGCGCGGACGCGTCGCCGCCTTCGAGATCCTCCGCAACACGCCGAACATCGCCGGGCTCATCCGGGACGCGAAGACCTTCCAGATCGCATCGGCGATCCAGACCGGCTCGGGCGCCGGGATGCAGACGATGGACACCGCTCTGCTCAAGCTCGTACAGGACGGGAAAGCGGACCCGCGCGCCGCTTACGACCGCGCGCTCCGGAAGGACCTCTTCGAGCCGTTCCTCGAGAGCGAGGGATCGGGCGCATGAGCAGCGTCTCGTTCAACTACAGCCAGATCGACCGGTTCCTGTCGATCCTGATGAAACGCGGCGGCTCGGACCTCCATCTGACCGTCGGGGAGCCGCCGATCATCCGGATCGACGGCGAGCTCGAAAGGGTCCGCTACCGGGTGATCGGCGAGGGCGACTACTACAACATGCTGTCGGCGATCACGCCGCCGGACCTCTGGTCCCGCTATCAGCTCGTCGGCGACGTCGATTTCGCGTACCAGATGGGAAACCAGGCGCGCTTCCGGACGAACCTCTTCAAGCAGGAGCGCGGATCGGCGGCGCTCTTCCGCCTGATTCCGCCGAAGGTTCCGACGGTCGAGGAGCTGAACCTTCCGACCGCGATCGCCGACCTCGCCGCGGCGTCCCGCGGGTTGATCCTCGTGACCGGGCCGACCGGCTCCGGGAAATCGACGACCCTCGCGGCGCTCCTCGACCGGATCAACCGGCGGCACGCGCGGCACGTCGTCACGATCGAGGATCCGGTCGAATTCGTCTACTCCAACGACAAGGCGATCTTCACGCAGCGGGAGATCGGCCAGGACGTCCCCGATTTCGCGAGCGGCGTGAAGGCCGCTCTCCGCGAGGATCCCGACGCCCTCCTCATCGGCGAGATGCGGGACGTCGAGACGATCCGGATGGCGCTGACCGCGGCCGAAACGGGACTCCTCGTCTTCGCGACGCTCCACACGAACTCCGCCTCGAAGGTCGTCAACCGCATCATCGACGCTTTCCCGAACGAAGAGCAGGACCAGGTGCGCGTCGTGCTCGCG
>DASTIQ010000181.1 GCA_035717485.1 Thermoanaerobaculia bacterium
GAATCTCCGGAAGGATCCCGGCGAGCGGGCGCCCGATCAGGTCCGCCTCGGCGGCGCCGATCAGGTTCTCGAACGCCGGGTTGACCGAAACGAGCGTTCCCGACGCGTCGAGCACGATGATGCCCGCGGAGGAGGAGCGGATCACCCCTTCCTGGAATTCCTGCAGCGAGCGGATCTCGTCCATTCGGCGCTCGAGCGCGCGGTAGAGCTCGGAGTTCTCGAACGCGAGGGAAGCCTGCGCGAGGACGGTCACGAGAAGAGCATGGTCCTCGCTCGAGAGCGGAACGCCCCCTTCCTTCGTTCCCACCGCGAGGGCGCCGACGATCCTCCCGCCGGACTTGAGCGCGAGAAGATGGCGATATCCGTCCTCGTGGAGGCGGAGGAACGTCAGGTCCTCCCCCGAGGGGAAGGTCACCGAACGGATCCGCACGGAATCGGCCGCCGAGAGCTTTTCGACGAGCGCCTCCCGCGCGATCCCGGGCGGAAGCGCGCGGTCGAACAGGAACAGCCGGCAGGGAGACACCTTCAGCGCGTCCGAAACGGACGACGCGAGCGCTTCGGCCAGGAGGGCGGTGTCGCGGACGCCGCGCCATTCGCGCGAGAAGTCGAGGAGCGCGCGGCGCGCGCGGTAGGTCTCGCCGTACTGGAACCGTTCGATCGCGTTCGAGAAACGCCTCTTGACGGGGACGAGGAGCGACGCGAGGAAGAGACCCGACCCGAACGCCAGGAGGTTCTTCGCTTCCGAGGCGAACCCGACGAGAACGCGGTTCAGGAGCGTATTGACGAGGACGAACGAAGCCGCTCCCAGGAAGACGGCCGCGGTCGTTGCGACGGCCTCGCGGGCGAAGATGTCGACGTCCCACAGCCGCCAGCGCCACAGCGCGTAGGCGAAACCGAGCGGCACGAAGACGAGCGGAACGACTCCGGCGCACGCCGCCCAGGTGCTCGAAAGCCCGAAGGCGCGGGGAATCGCGTAGAGCAGGAGAAACGGCGAGAGCCCGAACGTCGTCCCGAGAGCGATCCACCGCGCCTGCCGCTGCGACGACGCGTCGGACGGGTTTCGCGCGGCGTTCACGATCCGCACGATGGCCGCCGCCGTGTAGGCGGCGAAGTAGAAGAGCCAGAAGCGCTCGAGGAACTCCACCCCGAACGAGAGCCGGGCGGGAGAAACCGCTCCGGGAATCGAGATCGCGAGCTGACCGGCGAGATACAGGGCCGGGACCGCGTAGACGGCCGCGGCCCGGAACCGCGCGCGGCGGGGAAAGACGAGGAAGAAGTGCAGCAGGAGGGCCGGAGCCAGCGCGCGGTAGGCGTCCTCCGAGAGCCAGATCGCCTTCCAGACGCCGTCGACGGGGCCGGAAGGCGTGAGAACGTCGATCGCGAACGAGCTCACGCAGAAGAGCGTGAAGAGCTGCGTCGGGGTGGTCCTCTCGCGGCCGAGGGTGACGAGCCCGATCAGCAGGTAGAGGATGCCGACGAACGCGAGGAAGAGATAGGGGAGATCGACGTGCGGCGCCGGCGCTCCGCTGGCGGCGGCCGCGACTTCGTTCCCGCGGACGACCGCGAGCGCATGGGGGAACGGCGGCCGGGAGAGAACGCCGATCGGATCGGGGATCCCCGCGACCGGCTGGCCGTCGATCAGGACGATGCGGTCGCCCGCGCGAAGCGAGGAATCCGTCGATTCGGGATCCGGGGGTGTGATGACCTCGACCTCGCCTCGCGCGGCGCGGGCGTTCATTTCGAGCCGCGAAAACGATTCGATCTTTCGCTGGAAGGAAAGAAAGGCGACGGCGAGGGTCCCGCCGAGGAAGAGGAGGAAAACCGCTCCTCCGAGCCATTTCCTCATCTCTCTCATTCGCCGGACTCGATCAGCAACGGAAGTGCCACCAGTCCGGCAATCTGGATCGGTGACAACATCCTTTTTTGCAAGCGCTTACCCCGCGATCTCCCAGCATGTTTCCTCGGCGAATCCAAGCATTCGGACGCCATCCGGAAATTTGGAAACCCTGACTGATCAGAAATTGGTGGCGGCAGACTGGATGAGCGCCGGAAGGAAGGTCAGAACGAGATCGAGAGACCGCCCATCAGCCGGTGCCTCAGGAGCGCGGTCTCCTCCACGGCCGGATCGGCGACCGGAGTCGTGTTGCTCTCGAACGAGACGATGAGGCGCCAGGCGGATCCGAAGGGATCGAAGCCCAGAACGGTGAGATCCTGCCCGACCGAGATTCGGAGCATCTCGGAATCGTTCTCGGCGCGGGAAGCGTCGCTCTGCAGAACCTGTCGGACGCGGCGCATCGCGCACGAGACGTCCGTTCGCGTCGGCCGGAGCGTCAGGGACGCGCTGCCCGCGTAATACTTGCCGTCGCTCGACGTGAGCGCGAATGCCTGCTGCGAAGGCGCGGCGATCCGTCCACCGATCCGTCCCGTCTCCGCCGTCAGCGCGGCGTCGAAGAGCTCCGAAAGGCGGGCGGAAGCGGACCCGGAGAGCTTCTCCAGGCGATTTCCGTCGAAAAGATAGATGCTGCCGACGTCGACGAGGAGATCGCCGTCGAAGTAGAGCCGGAGCGGCTCGGCGATGTCCGAAGCGCTCGCGCGAAGCTCGAGCCGCCCGTCGCGCGCGGATCCGACCGACAAGGCGGCGGAAACGTCCGACGAAGTCGCCGACTGCCATTCGTCTCCGGAAACGACGCGCGGAGCCGCCGCCGCGAGGGCCGAAGGCGCGGACGAAGAAATTCCACGGGCTCCCGAAACCACGAGGGAGGCGTCCGGCCCGAGCCGGAG
>DASTIQ010000182.1 GCA_035717485.1 Thermoanaerobaculia bacterium
GAGGATCGCGACGACGGCGACCTCCGGGATGTCCAGCCCCTCGCGGAGAAGATTGATCCCGATCAGCGTGTCGAACGTGCCCTTGCGGAACTCGCCGATCAGCTGCACGCGGTCGAGCGTCTGGATGTCGGAGTGCAGGTACTGGCAGCGCACGCCGAGCTCGGTGAAGTAGTTGGTCAGGTCCTCCGCCATGCGCTTCGTGAGCGTCGTCACCATGACCCGCTCCTTGCGCGACGCCGCTTCGCGGACGACGCCGAGGAGGTCGTCCACCTGTCCCTTGACGGGCCGGATCTCGATCTCCGGATCGATCAGTCCGGTCGGCCGGATGAGCTGCTCGACGACCTCGCCCCCGCTCTGCTCGAGCTCGAAGGCGGCGGGAGTCGCCGACACGTAGACGGTCTGCCCGATCCGCTCGCGGAACTCGTCGAACGTCAACGGCCGGTTGTCGAGCGCCGAGGGCAGGCGGAATCCGAAGTCGACGAGCGTCTGCTTGCGCGACCGGTCCCCGAAATACATCCCGCGCACCTGCGGGATCGAGACGTGCGACTCGTCGACCACCAGAAGGAAGTCGGAGGGGAAATAGTCGATGAGCGTCGGCGGCGGCTCCCCGGGGCGGCGGCGCGAGAGGTGCCGCGAGTAGTTCTCGATGCCGTTGCAGTAGCCGAGCTCCCGGATCATCTCCAGGTCGAACATCGTGCGCTGGTGGAGACGCTGCGCCTCGAGCTTGCGGTCCTCCGCGTTCAGCTCCGCGAGCCGCTCCTCGAGCTCCGTGCGGATGTCGGTCATCGCGAGCTCCAGGACGGATCGCGGGGTCGCGTAGAACGTCCGCGGATAGATCGCGAGGCGGGGCACCCGCGCCGTGACGCTGCCGCGCAGCGGATCGATCCGGGAGATCTTCTCGATCTCGTCGCCGAAGAACTCGACCCGGACGGCCGCGTCCTCGTACGCCGGGGCGATCTCGACGACGTCTCCGCGCACCCGGAAAGTCCCGCGCGCGAGATCCGCGTTCGTTCGCTCGTACTGCATCGCGACGAGCTTCCGCAGCAGCGCCGGGACGCCGGCCGCGTCCCCGACCTCGAGGAAGGCGAGCATGTCGTAGTACGACTCGGGGCTTCCGAGGCCGTAGATGCAGGAGACGGAGGCGACGACGATCACGTCCCGGCGCTCGAAGAGCGCCTTCGAGGCCGAGAGCCGGAGCTTGTCGATCTCCTCGTTGCGGGAGGTCTCCTTCTCGATGTACGTGTCGGTCTGCGGGACGTACGCCTCCGGCTGGTAGTAGTCGTAGTAAGAGACGAAGTACTCGACGGCGTTCTCGGGAAAGAACGTCTTGAACTCCTGGTAGAGCTGCGCCGCGAGCGTCTTGTTGTGGGAGAGGACGAGCGTGGGGCGGTTCACGGCCTCGATCACCTTCGCCATCGTGAACGTCTTGCCGGAGCCGGTGACGCCGAGGAGCACCTGGTCCTTCCGCCCCGCGCGCAGGCCCTCGGTGAGCGCCGCGATCGCGGCGGGCTGATCCCCCTGCGGCGTGAATTCGGAGACGAGGCGGAACACGCCGCGGGACCGGCGCTGCGATTCGCGGAAAGTCGCGGGCTTGTCGCCGTCGATCCGGACGGCGGGGCGCTCGACGGCGGACCCCGGGATGCGCTTAACGCGCACGGTTCCCCGCCGTCACGCGGCCCGCGCCGGCGGCGCGGCCGTCGCCGCGAGGCGGTCGAGATACCGCGCCAGCTCGCGCACGTCGTCCGGTCCGAGCCGGGGCTTGCGCGACTCGAGGAGGAGCCGCCGGCGCAGCGCGTCGGCGGTCGTCATGTCGATCTTCCCGGCGTCCCACGCGGCATGAAAACGCGATCGCGCGGCGCGGAATTCCTGGCGGTCGGCGGCGGAGACGTCGGGAGTGAAGTTCTTCTCGAGGGAATCCTCGAGCGCGGCGAAAAGGGCTCCGAGCGCTCCTCGCAGCTGCCGGGGATGCCGGGCGACGAAAACCCCGACGAGCGAGCCGGCCACGAGGAGGATCAGCAGCGCCGACCCGCAGCCGAGCATCCCGATCCGGAGCGCCTTCCGGCGGTCCGATTCCGCCGGAAACCCGCTCACGCGGGAGATTCCGTGAGGACGGTGCCTTCCCCCTCGAAGCGGATCTTGGGCGGATCGTCGCTGTCGGGGAGCATGACCTCGTCGAGGAATCGGTCGGGCAGCACCGACGGGACGAGGTTGCCCGACCAGCCGACGAGGTCGCGGGAGGAGACGTTCAGGGGGTATTCGGCGGAGACCGCGATCGAGAAACTCGCCCGCGCGGGGGACAGAACGAGCCCCCCCTTGCCGAAGATCTTCAGGACGTCGACGCGGCGGCGGCGGGGGAAGTCGTGGATCGGCTCGTAGCGGAAGGACAGCGTCGGACCGATCGCGAGGATCCGGGAGCCCTCCGCGGAGAAGAATTCGTCGTCCAGCTCGACGAGGATCGGTTTCCGGCCGCGGTCGGCGAGGAAGATCGACCCTTTCCCCGTGGCCCTGAGCAGGGCCTCCGCGCGCGTCCCGGCGAGCCTCGGATCCGCGCCGAACGCGATCCGGCCTCCGTACGACGCGACCGTGCCGCGCCGGACGAGGACCTCGCCTTCGAACGTGATCTCGACGGTTCCGTTGTCCCGGATCCGGAAGAGCCGGCCCGGCGCCGGACGCGGCGCGGCGGAGGGAGCAGGGGGCGGCGGCTCCGGCTTCGGCGGTGCGGCCGGCTTCGGAGGCGCGGCCGGCTTTCGGAACTCCGCCGGGATGACGAGCTTCGCCGTCGTGCTCGCGCTCCCTCCCATTCCCGCGTCCGCCAGCATCGTCTCCGGTTTCGCCGTCCGCTGCTCTCCGCTCTCGCGCGACGAGCGCCGCAACTCCGCCTGGAGCTCCGCGACGAGCCGATCGGCGCCGGCGAAGCCGAAATGCTCGAGCGCGAGCCCGAGCTTCCTCTTCTGGCGATACACGAATCCGAGGTACAGGTGGCTCTTCGCGTGGTCGGGCTTCAGCTCGATCGCCCGGCGGAGCTCCGCCTCCGCCGCGTCGATCGCGCCGTTCTTGACGAGGATGATGCCGAGATTCGACCGGAGGACCGCCGAGTCGGGATTCTCCGCGACGAGGCGCCGCGTGATCTTCTCGGCCTCGTCGAATTCGCCCGTCTTGAAATACACGACCGAAAGGAGGTTCCGGACGTCCTCGTCCGCGGGACGGATCGAGAGAGCGGTCTGGAGCTCGGTGCGCGCCGTCGCCACGTTCCCCGCGCGGAGCGCCTCGCGTCCCTTGTTCAGATGGAGGAGAAAAATTCCCTGGTCGAAAGGCGGCGCCTCGCGCCGCGAGTGCGCCACGGTCCTAACGCCGGCGGAGGACCGCGGCGGAACCCGTCGTGAGCACCACGCGATTGTCGGCGTCGCGCTCGATGCGCACGGGGCGGCCGGGGGACAGATCGGCGAGGACCTTGAACCGCTGCGTCGTGGCGCGCCCGAACCCGCCCCCGAGGTACGGCTTCCCGTAGTACGCCGTCAACGTCTTGTGGACGTAGAGCACGGTCTCGTCGTACGGGGGAATGCCGCCGTATTTCTCGACCGCGCCCTCGCCCGCGTTGTACGCCGCGAGCGCGTTCTCGAGATCGCCGCGATACAGGTTCAGCAGGTAGTTGAGGTAGCGCGCGCCGCCGGCGATGTTCTCCCGCACGTCGAGGATGTTGCGCACGCCGTAGAGCTTCGCGGTCGCCGGCATCAGCTGCATGAGTCCGCGCGCGCCTTTGCGCGAGACGGCGCCGGGGTTGAATCCGGATTCGACGAGCATCACCGACTTCAGGAGCGCCGGGTCCATCGCGTGCTCCGTCGCCGCCGAGGCGATCAGGTCGTCGTACGCGCAGGGCCGGGCCCGCCGCGTCGCGAGCCAGGCGTCGCTCATCTGGATCGGCTTGTAACGGCGGGTGTCGACGTCGTCGTTGTAGATGACCTTCGTGCCGTCCGGGCGCGTCACCAGGTGCACTCCGGCCGACGCGGACGCGGATACCGCAAGGGCGAGCAGGATCGGAAAACTCTTCCTCATGGGCGGTCTGAACCGGACCGGAGGATACCACGCCGGAAGCCCCGGAGACCTGATCGAATGGTCAGGAAGCGGCGGCCAGGAGCTCTTCGACGGCCGAAACCGCCGCCGCGAGGCCCGCCGGCAGCAGGGAGGCGTCCCGCCCCCCGACCTGCGCCAGGTCCCGCTTTCCGCCCCCCCGGCCCCCGAGCGCCGGGCCGATCCGGGCGGCGATGTCCGAGGCGGAGATCCGGGCCGTCAGATCGGGGGTCACCGCGACGATCACGGCCGTCTTCCCTTCGTGGCCGCCGCCGACCGCGACGATCCCGGACTTGAGCTTCCCCTTGAGCGTATCGGAGAGGTTCCGGAGCTCGCCCGGCGAGAGTCCGCTCGCCTCGCGCGTCCAGACCTTGACTCCGGCGACCTCCCGCACTCCCTCGTCGGCGGCGGAGGCCGACCCGCCCGCCGTGGCGACCTTCAGACGCAGCGAGGCGAGCTCCTTCTCGAGAGCGCGGATCCGTTCTTCCGCGCGGCGGAAGAGCTCGGGCAGCTTCTCGCGTTCCGTCTTCGTTTCCGCCGAGAGCGCGCCCAGGACCTCCTCGTCCCTCCGGAGGAGCTCGACGGTGCCGAGCGACGTGACCGCCTCGATGCGTCGCACGCCCGCGGCGAGCCCCTTGTCGGAAAGGATCTTGAACGCGCCGATCTCCCCCGTCGTCGGGACGTGGCAGCCGCCGCAGAGCTCGACGGAGTATCCCGGCACCGTCACGACACGGACGCGTTCGCCGTACTTCTCTCCGAAGAACGCGATCGCCCCTTTCGCGTTCGCCTCGTCGCGCGAGACGACTTCCTTGGCGACCGGCTTGTCGAGCAGCACTTCCCGGTTGACCTGTTCCTCGATCTCCCGGAGCTGGTCCGGGGTGAGGGGCGATCTCGCCGCGTAGTCGAACCGCAGGCGATCGGGGGCGACGAGCGAACCCATCTGCCGGGCGGACTCGCCGAGCACGTTCCGGAGCGCGGCGTGGAGGAGATGCGTGCCGGTGTGGTTCGCCTGCGTCCGGCGCCGCGTCCATTCGTCGACCTCCATGTCGACGGCGTCGCCGATCGAGAGCTCCCCTTCCTTCACCTCGATCCGGTGGGCGATCAGCCCGGGAACCGGCCGGCGCACGTCGGTGACCTCCGCGGCGCCTCCCGGCCAGGACCAGGTTCCCACGTCCCCGACCTGGCCGCCCCCTTCCGGGTAGAAGACCGTGCGGTCGGTGACGACCTCGCCCGATTCCCCGGCGGACAGGCGGCCGGACGGTTGCCGGTCCTCGACGATCGCGACGACGCGCGCGCCCGAAAGCCGGACGAAATCCTGCTCGGGGTAACCGCGGAACTCGGAATGGACGTCGGGAAGCGGGAGCGTCCCGAAGACGTTCGCGTCGGCCGCCTGGAACTTCGCCGAGGCGTGGGACCGCGCGCGCTGCGCGTCCATCGCCCTCTCGAATCCGTCGACGTCGACCTGCAGGCCTTCGTCCTGCGCGATCTCCCCGATGAGGTCCAGCGGAATGCCGTGCGTGTCGTACAGCCGGAACGCGATCTCCCCGGAGAGCGAGGATCCTCCCGTCCGGCGGATGGCCTCGATCTCCTCGCCGATGCGGTCGATTCCGGAAGTCAGCG
Source organism: Thermoanaerobaculia bacterium (assembly GCA_035717485.1). Classification (NCBI taxonomy): domain Bacteria; kingdom Pseudomonadati; phylum Acidobacteriota; class Thermoanaerobaculia; species Thermoanaerobaculia bacterium. The sequence goes on from DASTIQ010000182.1 coordinate 5,689, forward strand.
TCCGTCCGAAGAGCTCTTCCTCGGCGCGGAGGTCGCCGGCGATCCGTCCGCGCAGCGCGCCGGAGTCCGCGGCGAAGTAGATGCCCTCGAATCCCTGGATCACCGCCCCGACGAGGTCGCCCAGGATCGGCCGCTCGACCCCGAGGTGCCGCGCGTACCGGAGCGCCCGCCGGATGATGCGGCGCAGGACGTACCCGCGCCCCTCGTTGGACGGGATCACGCCGTCGGCGATCAGCATCGTCGCGGCGCGCGCGTGGTCGGCGATCACGCGGAACGGCGCGTCGTCGACCTCCATCCCGCCGCGGTACCGCCGCCCCGCGATCTCCTCGATGCGGCCGATGATCGGGCGAAAGAGGTCCGTGTCGAAGTTGTTGTTGGCGCCCTGCAGGATCGACGCGATCCGCTCGAGCCCCGCCCCCGTGTCCACCGAGGGCTTGGGGAGCGGCGTCATCGCGCCGGATTCGTCGCGCTCGTACTGCATGAAGACGAGGTTCCAGATCTCCATCGTCTCGTCGCCGGAGCCGTTGACGAGGTCGGCGCGGTTCTTCTCCGGATCGGAGGGGTCGTCGCCGCGGTAGTAGTGGATCTCGGAGCAGGGCCCGCACGGCCCCGTCTCCCCCATCGCCCAGAAGTTGTCCTTCTCGCCGAAGCGCAGGACCCGGTCCCCGGCGGCCCCGACCTTCTTCCAGAGCTCCGCGGCCTCGTCGTCGGTCGTGTAGACCGTGAACCAGAGGCGTTCGACGGGAAGGCCGTATCCGGTCTTCCGATCCGTCAGCAGGTCCCAGGCGAACCGGATCGCGTCTTCCTTGAAGTAGTCGCCGAAGGAGAAATTGCCGAGCATCTCGAAGAAGGTCTGGTGGCGCGCGGTATAGCCGACGTTGTCGAGATCGTTGTGCTTCCCGCCCGCCCGGACGCACTTCTGCGACGACGTCGCGCGGAGGTAGTCCCGCTTCTCGCGCCCGGTGAACACGTCCTTGAACTGGTTCATCCCGGCATTGGCGAAGAGGAGCGTCGGGTCCCCGGCCGGGATGAGTGACGACGACGGCACGCGGCGGTGGCCCCGCGCCTCGAAGAACCTCAGGAACCGCTCGCGAATCTCCCGGGAATCCAACGTCGTCTCCGCCTCCGAACCGCGTATCCTGTCAGAAACGCCCGCCGATTGCATCGCCGCGCGTTTCCGGCGAGTCGCGAGTCGAAAGGCCGCCGTCCCGACTCCCGACGGGACGAGTCGCGACCCGGGACTATTCTTCGGTCTCCCCCATGACGTCGAAGATCGCCGAGGGCGAAAAGCCGCGCCGGCGAAGGAAATCGAAGATCTTCTTCCGGCGGCGATCGGACGGAAGGTTCGCGAGCTCCTGCGACCGCCGGCGGAAGAGCGCTTCCATCAGTGCCCGCTCGTCGTCGTCCGACCGCGCGGCGAGCGCGCCGTCGACGGCCTCCTTCGCGAAGCCCCGCTGCCGGAGCTCGGTCCGGAGCCGATCCCGCGAAAAGCGCTCCTCCCGGTTCAGGAGGAACGATTCGAGCGCGGCCTGCTCGTTCAGGCTCCCGTCGCGGACGAGCGCGGCGAGCGTCTCGCGAATCGTTTCCGCGGCGAAACCCCGCAGCTCGAGCGATCGGCGGAGCTCCTCGCGCGATCGCGCCCGGACGGTCAGGAGGCGCACCGCCCTCGCCCGGCACTCTTCCCGAGAATCGGCGCTCGCCGCCCGCGCGAGCCGGCGGCGAAAAGCGGTCATCTCCTCCCGGAGAACGGCGGAGGCGGGGGCGTTCCGGGGAGCTGGTTGGAGAAGTCGAAGGGCGATTCCTCCGAGAGCGGATCGGCTTCCGCCGGCGCCTGGAGCGCCGAGTCCATCTCCTCCTGGGCGACGTCGGAGGTCGACTGGATCCCCTGGAGCTTCAGGCGGAACTCGTTGGGGTTCGTCGCGCGCCTCATCGCTTCGTCGAGGGTGATCAAACCCGACTTGTAGAGGCCGAACAGCGACTGGTCGAACGTCTGCATTCCGTACTGCGACGTGCCGGCGGTGATCGCGTCCTTGATGAGCTTCGTCTTTTCCTTGTTCTCGATGCAGTCGCGCACGAGGGCGGTCGAGATCAGGATCTCCGCCGCCGGAACGCGGCCGAGCCCGTCGGCGCGCGGCATCAGCCGGAGGGAGATGACCGCCTTCAGCACCGCCGCGAGCTGCAGCCGGATCTGCTTCTGCTGGTGCGGAGGGAAGATCGCGACGATGCGGTTGATCGTCTCTGTCGCGTCCAGCGTGTGGAGGGTCGAGAGCACGAGGTGACCGGTCTCCGCGGCGGTGAGCGCCGTTTCGACGGTCTCGTAGTCCCGCATCTCGCCCACGAGGATGACGTCGGGGTCCTGGCGCAGCGCGCTCCGGAGCGCGATCGAGAACCCTTTCGTGTCGACTTCGACCTCGCGCTGGTTGACGATCGATTTCTTGTCGCGGTGCAGGAACTCGATCGGGTCCTCGACCGTCATGATGTGCTCGTTGCGCGTCGCGTTGATGTAGTCGATCATCGCGGCGAGCGTCGTCGACTTGCCCGATCCCGTCGTTCCGGTGCAGAGGATGAGGCCGCGCTGCTCGCTGCAGATCCGCTCGATCACCGGAGGGAGCAGGAGGTCCCGGACCGCGAGGATCCGCGAGGGAATGACGCGGAGCACGAGGCCGACGGTCCCCCGCTGCTGGAAGATGTTGCAGCGGAAGCGGCCGAGATCGGGCACCGAATACGCGATGTCGATCTCGAAGTTGTTCTTGAACTTCTCCTTCTGCCGCGCGCTCATGATCGAGAAGGCCATCGCGATCGTGTCTTCCTGCATGAGCCGCTTCAGCTCGACGAGCGGGGTGAGCGTTCCGTCGACGCGGATGACCGGATAGGCGCCGACCTTGAGATGGAGGTCGGAGGCTTTCCGCTCGACCGCGATCCGGAGGAGATCGTTGATGTGCATGGCGAGTGGCCTTTCCCGGGGTCTATCCCCGAAGCGGCGCGGCGGAGCGCGCCGGAAAATCGATCGGGAACGGGGAGCCGCGCTCCTTCCGCCGGCTCACGCGCGAACGCCGGCCGGTGCGGCGACCCGGACCGGGGTCAGCCAGCGGTGGCGGTCGGGGGTGCGCCCCTCGACGATCGAGAAGAAATCCTTCTGCAGCCGTTCGACGACCGGGCCCCTCTTCCCGCTGCCGACCGGAATCCGGTCGACGGAACGGATCGGGGTGATCTCGGACGCGGTTCCGCAGAAGAACACCTCGTCGGCGACGTAGAGCATCTCCCGCGGCACGACCTGCTCGACGACCTCGATGCCGGCGTCCTGCGCGAGACGAATCACGGTCGTCCGCGTGATCCCGGGGAGCCCCGCGCTCGCGACCGGGGGCGTGATCAGCCGGCCGTGATGGGCGAGGAACAGGTTCTCGCCGCTTCCCTCGGCGACCGTGCCGTCGGGAGAGAGGCCGATCCCTTCGGCGTACCCGTTCGTGAGCGCTTCCATCTTGATGAGCTGCGAATTCATGTAGTTCGCCGTCGCCTTGGCCATCGCCGGGAACGTGTTGGGCGCCATCCGGTTCCACGACGACACACACGCGTCGACGCCGTTCTCGAGCGCCTCCGGCCCGAGGTACTTCCCCCACTTCCAGACGCCGATCGCCACCTGGATCGGGGAGTTGAACGGATTGACGCCGAGCGTCCCCATGCCGCGGTACACGATCGGCCGGATGTAACAGGCCTCGAATCCGTTCGCGCGGATCGTCTCCAGCACCGCCTCGTCGATCTCTTCCTTCGAGAAGGGGATCTCCATCCGATAGATCTTCGCGGACGCGAAGAGGCGATCCGTGTGGTCGCGCAGCCGGAAGACCGCCGGACCCGTTTCGGTGCGGTAGCAGCGGGTCCCCTCGAAGACCCCCGAGCCGTAGTGGATCACGTGCGAGAACACGTGGATCTTCGCGTCGGCGAAGTCGACGAGCTCGCCGTTCATCCACACCTTCTTGACGTCCTCGAATGCCAACCTGGGCGCCTCCTCGGCCGGGGAGTATGGGAATCGCGTTATTGTCCGCCCGCTCGCGCCGCGGTGTCAATCGCCCGCAGCGCGAGAACGAGCGCC
>DASTIQ010000183.1 GCA_035717485.1 Thermoanaerobaculia bacterium
CCAGGCCAGGAACTCCCGGGGACGAAGGTGATAGTCCCATGTCGCGCGGATCACGAGCGCGTCGAAACGCGTCCATTTCACCGACGCGTCGTCCCAGACCTCGGCCGAGGCGGCGATGCCGAGCCGCGAGAGCTCGGCGACGAGCGGGCGGTCGTCTTCCGGCAGCGACGGAAGCGCGCGACAGGTGACGAGCGCGACCCGCTTCAGCATCCGCAGACGGCTTTCGAGCCGGTGAACGAGGCGGCGGCCGGGAGCTCCCGGTCGTCGTCGGCGCCGGTCTCGACCGCGAAGCCGTCGCGAACCCAGCCGTCCATGCCCCCGATCATTTCTTTGACGAGGAAACCGAGCTCCGCGAGCTTCAACGCCGCCTTCGTCGAGGCGTTGCAGTGCGTTCCGTCGCAGTAGGTCACGATCGGCACTTCCTTCGAGAACCGCGACGCCGTCTCCGCGTCGATCCGGCGGTGCGGCAGGTTGACCGCGCCCGGCACGTGGCCCCGGACGTAGGCCTCCGGAGAACGCGCGTCGACGAGGGTGAAGCGAGCGGCGCCCGATTCCCGGTCCGCATGCACGTCGGACGGGTCCGTCGACCGGCGGAGCGCATCGCGGAAATGCTCCGCGGAAGATGCCGCGGGAGCCGGCGGATATTCGAGGACGAGCGACGGGGGATTTCCGGCCATCGTCTTCTCCTTTCGTCGATCCGCAGTGTAGGCGTACAATGGTGCCATCGTGAGGACCGTTTTCATGAGAACGATGGTGCCAATTGGAGACCGCTCGGGGATTTGCCCGTGAAGCGCGCGGGGGGCCGTCTCGTCGTTCCGGTCGCCGAGCGCGTCTCCGCGGGAACGCCGCTCCGTGCGCAGATCTATCGCGATCTCCGCGGCGCGATTCTCGAGGGAAGGCTCAAACCCGGCGAGCGCCTGCCGTCGACCCGGATGCTCTCCGCGGAGATGAGCGTGTCGCGCAACACGACGGAGGGAGCGTACGAGCAGCTCGTCGCGGAAGGGTATCTCTCCCGGCGGATCGGTTCGGGCACGTTCGTCGCGTCGTGCCTTCCCGGACGGCCGCTCGGGACGGCTTCGCGTCCCGTCCCGGTTCGCGCCGCCGCGCCGCCGCGCGGCCTGTCCTCGCGCGGCCGCTCGCTCGCCCGCTCGCTCACGTGCAACGATCCGCTGTCGGTCCGCGCGTTCGGCGCGGGGTTTCCCGCCCTCGACGAATTTCCGGCGGCTCTCTGGCGGCGGCTGACCGCGCGCCGCCTCCGCGCCTCGGGCGCGGAGCTCCTCGGGTACGGCGATCCCGCCGGGTATCCGCCGCTCCGCGAGGCGATCGCGCGGTACGTGTCCGAGTCCCGCGGCGTCCGCTGCCGCCCGGAGGACGTGATCGTCCTCACGAGCTCGCTCCAGGCGATCGGGCTCGCGGCGCGGATGCTCCTCGAGCGCGGCGATCCCGTCTGGATCGAGAACCCCTTCTTTCCGGGAGCGCTCTCCGCCCTCGAGTCCGCGGGCGCGCGTCTGCACGCGATTCCGGTCGACGCCGAGGGAATCCGGGTGGACGAAGGAGAGCGCGCCGCGCGCGAGGCGCGGCTCGCCTACGTCACGCCCTCTCACCAGTATCCGACCGGCATGACGATGTCTCTCGAGCGGCGGCTCGCGCTCCTCGACTGGGCCCGGCGCGCCAACGCGTGGATCCTCGAGGACGACTACGACAGCGAGTTCCGGTACGAAGGCCGGCCGATCGCCGCGATCCACGGTCTCGACCGGGCGGGTCGCGTGCTCTATCTCGGGACGTTCACGAAATCGCTCTTTCCTTCGATCCGCGTCGCCTATCTCGTCGTTCCCCCGTCGCTCGCGTCGCCGTTCGTCCACGCGCGGCGGCAGCTCGACGGCCACACGGCGACGTTCCCGCAGGCCGTGATCGCGGATTTCATGAACGACGGCCATTTCGCGGCGCATCTGCGTCGAATGCGGGCGATCTACCGCTCTCGCCGGGATGCGCTCGTCGACGCCCTCGACCGCGAGCTGCGCGGCCGCGTGCGCGTCGGACCCGCCGACGGGGGATTCCAGATCGTCCTCGGACTCGACGCGGACGAAGACGACCGCGCCGTCGCCCGGCGCGCCGCGATCGGCGGAATCGACGTCACTCCGCTTTCCCGCTGCACGCTGGGAAAAGGAGAGCCGGCGCTCATCCTCGGGTATTCGGCCTTGACGCCCGAGGCGATCCGGGCGGGAGTTCGCGCTCTGGCGAAGGTATTGCGCGCGGCGCCCGGCGATCGCCCCCTCTCCCGGCCGGAGAGGGCAGGTTCCGGACGCGCGCGCGTGCGGGAGCTCCCGGGTCGAGAAGGCCCGGTCAGTCCTCGAGAACGAACGTCACGAGCAGGTTGACCTGATATTCCTTGATCTTTCCCTTCTCGATGTCGAGCCTCTGTTCCTTCACCCAGGCCGACGTGACGTTTCGAAGCGTCTTCGAGGCCCGGGAGATGCCGGTCCGGATGGCCTCCTCGAAGCTCTTCTCGGACCGGGCGCTGATTTCGGTGACGCGAGCGACTGAGCTCATCGTGTGCCTCCTTCGGAGCCAGCATACGCCGGACCTCGCCGCCCGGCGGTCGTAGAAACACGCCCTCTTCGATGAGGGCGCTCTGGAGCGCCGAGGACCGCCGCGTGCGGGTCGAGGGGCTCTCCCGCATGTCGCCGGAGAGTCCGGCCCGGCGGGGAAGATTCGCGGCCTCGAGGATGTTGGCGCACGTCAACGATGCGCTGCGGACGTCCTGTAACGAAGGCGCGCGCCTCGTCGTTCAGTAGCGGGAGGAAGAAGAAGATGTCCACGAAAATGAACGCCGGAAGAACGATCGCTCGAGGCATCGCCGCCGCTGCTCTCTTCGCCGTGCAAGCAATGGCTTCACCGGCGATCGCTTCGGGCCGTCCCGCAGCCCCGGACCGGATGGTGAACATGATGGCGAGCCGGCTGAACCTGACCGGCGCGCAGATCCAGCAGGTTCGGGAGATCTTCGACGCGCATCACGACCAGATGAAGTTGCAGTTCCAGTCGCTTCGCGCGGCCCGGCAGGCTCTTCGCCAGGCGACGCTCGCCACCCCGGTCAACGAAGGCGCGATCCGCAACGCCGCCCAGGCGCTGGCCCAGGCGGAGGGAGATGCCGCGTTGCTGAGGGCGCAGGTCCGTGCGCAGATCGTGCCGCTCCTCGATGCCGGCCAGCAGCAGAAGTTCGCCACCTTCGGCGCGGACCCGCGCGGACGCTGGCACGGGCACGGTCCGGCCCTCTCGGAATAATCTTTCCGCTTTCGTCCGCGGCCGCTTCCTCCGCCAGGGGGAGGCGGCCTTTTCGTGTCGCCCGGCGGATTCGGACGGCGGTTTTGTTAAGCTCCCCGCGGTTCTCGAGGAGGATGCGATGAAGCGGACCCGATCGGCGCTGGCCGGAGCTCTCGTTTTGATCGGCGCAGGAATCGCGATGACGACACCCGCGACGTCCCTGGGGAATGCGGCGGAAGACGAAAAGTCCGTCGCCGCTCTCGACACGGAATACCAGGCCGCCGTCGAGCGGAACGACGCGGCCACGATGGACCGGATCCTCGCCGACGACATGGTCCTCGTGGTCGGGAAGGGAACCGTCTACACGAAAGCCGATCTCCTCAAATCCGCGCGCGACCGCGACGCGGTGTACGAGAAGCAGGTCGAGATCGAGAACTCGCAGAAGGTGCGGGTCTGGGGCGACACCGCCGTCGTGACGGCCAAGCTCTGGCTCAAGGGCACGTCGGGCGGAAAGGCGTTCGACCGGAAGCTCTGGTTCTCCGACACCTACGTCCGAACGAAGAAGGGCTGGAAATACGTTTTCGGCCAGTCCTCGATCGCGCTGCCCGCCGAGTAGCGGTCCGACGGGCGTCGCGCCCGCGGACACCGGGTCGTTGCGCGAGCGCGATCGAGAGAAAGAGGCTTCGTCGGTTCACGAACGGTTGCGTTTTTCCCTCTCCCCGACGTCAAATTCGGCGATGCGATATCTGATCTTCGTCTCCTGCGCGATGCTGGCGTGCGGCTCCGGGACGACCCCGGACCACGCCCGCAGTGCCGATTCCCCCTTCGCCGCGGCTTCCGGAGTGACCCGCGCGGATGGCGGCAAGGGGACTTACCGGATCGTTCCGCTCGGCCCGATGACGGGCGACGTCGAAATCCTGAACGGCGATCCGGAGAAGGCCGGCGAACCGTTCGTGATGAGAATCCACGAGCTTCCCGGAGCGATCGTCCCTCTCCATTCGCATCCCGTCGACGAGAACATCACGGTGGTGCAGGGGAGCTGGTACTTCGCGGTCGGGGACACCTGGGACCGGGCGGCGCTCAGGGAGCTGCGCCCGGGCGACTACGCCTTCGCCCCCGGGGGATCGACGATGTTCGGGTACTGTCCCGACGGGGCCGTGGTGCAGATCCACGGCGTGGGTCCTTTCCGGATTCACTGGCGGCACGGAGTGAAGACGATCCGCGATCCGGACGCCGGCTCCACGTTCGTCTTCGGACGGGGCGAGAGGGTCCGTTGCCCGCGGGGGACGGGCGTGATCCGCGAGGGATACGCTTCCGGCGAGATCATCCAGTACGAGATCGAAGGAGAGGCCGGAGGCCGTTTCATGGCGAGCCAGCACGAGCTGAGGCGGGACTGATGACGTTCCCGATGCGTTCGATCGGTGTCGTCCGAAGCCCGTACGCGGACACCTCGGAGATCCCGAAGGGCGCGGGCGCCAAACACGAAGCGGAAGGCGTTCTGGAGATCGACCGCGATCTGGAGAAGGGGCTGGCGGATATCGAAGGCTTCTCGCATCTCTTCGTCGTCTGGGTCTTCGACCGCTCGGAGGGCGTCGAGCTCGTGGGCACGCCGCCGACCGACGACCGCCCGCACGGCGTCTTCGCGACGCGCTCCCCGTATCGCCCGAACCCGATCGGCCTGACGGTGGTCCGGCTCCTGGGCCGCGACGGAAATCGCCTGCGCGTGCGCGGCATCGACATGCTCGACGGGACGCCGATCCTGGACATCAAGCCTTATCTCTCGAGCATTCCCCCGGAGCAGTTGAAGCGCGGCTGGCTGGAAGATGCCGAGCGAAGGCGGGCAGGGGAAAAGAGGGAGAAGTGACCGCGATCGTCGCCGGCCGACGGTAGACTCCGGCTGATTGTCGTTCGACTCCCGCTTCCGGCGTTTCGTGCGCGCGACGGTGCCGTTTCCCGTCCGCCGCGTCGTCCATCGGGTGCGCGCCCAGCCGTTCAAATTGTGGGACCTGCTCCCCGACCTCGCCGATCTGGTCCGGATCGTCGGTCCGCCTCCGCTGCCGCCGCCGGCCCTTCGGGGCCGCGTCTCGTGGACGACGAGCCGGAAAGAATTCCGGCGCGTCGGGAGTCAGGGAGCGGCCGACGTGGAAGCGGCGTTCTCGCGCGCTCGCCGCACCGGCGAGGATTACCGCCGCTGGCTCGATTTCGGGTGCGGGTGCGGGCGCCTGTCGCGACATCTGGCGACGGGGGATCGGGCTCGCCGCCTGACGGGTGTGGATGTCGACGTGCCCGCCGTTGCCTGGGCGGCGCATCAACTCCGCGGGCGATTCTTTCCGATCGGGGAGACCCCTCCGATGGCGCTTCCGCCGGCATCGTTCGACGTCGCGGTGGCGGTGTCCGTGTTCACGCACCTCCCCGAAAATGCGCAGCGGCAATGGCGCGAAGAGCTCCATCGGGTGCTCCGCCCGGGGGGCCTCCTGATCGCGACGACGCTTCCTCCCCGGCTGGTGTCGATGGTGCCGGACCTCGCGCCCGAGCAGAGCGACGAGCTCGACCGCCGCGGTTTCCTCTACGCGCCGGGTCCCGGCCCGTTCAATCAGAACGCGGCGTTCCACAGCCGGGAGTTCCTCGAGGCGACCTGGCAGCCGCTGTTCCGGCTGCGCGAGTTCCGTCCGGCGGGCATGACGAACTTCCAGGATCTTTCCGTCTGGGAGGCATGACCGGAGCCTTAGCCGGACGCCGCGCTCGCGGTCTCCGGGCCTGACGCACAACCGAGCCGAGCCTCGCGGCCCGCGTTGCGCTACGATTTCCCCCCTCGAATGCCGCTCACTGCCGGGTCCCGCCTCGGCCCCTACGAGATCCTGGCTCCGCTGGGCGCCGGCGGGATGGGGGAGGTTTATCGGGCGCACGACACCCGACTCGGCCGCGAAGTCGCGATCAAGGTCATCCCCGAGGCGTTCGCGCGCGATCCGGACCGCCTCGCCCGCTTCGAGCGCGAGGCGCGGTCGGCGTCGTCGCTCTCCGACCCGCACATCGTCGTCGTTCACGACATCGGCGAGGAGAACGGCGTTCGGTACTTTGCGGCCGAGCTCGTCGAGGGGCCCGACCTCCGCACGATCATGGATCGCGGGCCGATGCCGCTCCGGCGGATCCTCGACCTCGGCGCGCAGATCGCCGAAGGACTCGCGGCCGCCCACGAGAAGGGGATCCTGCACCGGGATCTGAAGCCGGAAAACATCCTCGTCTCCAAGGACCGGCTCGCGAAGATCGCCGACTTCGGACTCGCCAAGATCGCGGACGTTTCGACTTCCGGCGCCTCGCAAACTCCGACCGCGGCCGCCGAGAGCACGGGGACCGGGATCGTCATGGGGACCGTCTCCTACATGTCGCCCGAGCAGGCGCGGGGAGCGGTCGTCGATCATCGTTCGGACCAGTTCGCGCTCGGCGCCATTCTTTACGAGATGGCGGCGGGACGGAAGGCCTTCGCGCGGCCGACCGCCGCCGAGACGATGACCGCGATCCTTCGCGAAGAGCCGGAGGCGCTCGCGACCGCGGCGCCGGCCAGTCCGGCCCCGCTTCGCTGGATCGTCGAGCGCCTCCTCGCGAAGGAGCCGCAGGACCGCTACGACTCGACGCGCGATCTCGCGAGGGAGCTCGCGAGCGTTCGCGACCACCTCTCGACGTCGAGCCTTTCCGGCGCGGCGTTGCCGATCTCCGCCGGTCCGGTTCGGCGGCGAGGTGCGATGCCGTTCCTCCTCGGTGCGATCCTCGGCGCGTTCATCGTCGCCGCCGGATTCCTCGTTTTCCGTTCGCCGAAGTCCACCGAGCCCGTGCGCTTCCGCTATCTCACCTACTCCGGGCACGACCGCGACCCAGCGGTTTCCCCGGACGGCCGGACCGTCGCGTTCTCCTCCGATCGGGACGGGAAGCCCCGGATCTGGCTGAAGCAGCTGGACGGCGGCGGAGAGGCTCCGCTCACCTCCGGGCCCGGCGACATGGTTCCCCGCTTTGCGCCGAACGGTGCTTCCATCCTGTTCACCCGGACCGACGGCAAGGGCTCCGCGCTTTACCGGTCGGCGGTCGTCGGCGGGGAGGCCCGCAAGATCATCGACGGCGCCGTCGAGGGCGACTGGGCGCCCGACGGGAATCGAATCGCGATCGTGAAGACCTACCAGGGCGGAGCCGGAGTGACGATGGCGATCGTGGACGCGTCCTCCGGCTCGGCAAACGATCTGGTGAATTTCCCCGCGCGATTCTTCCAGCATCCCCGATGGTCTCCCGACGGCCGGTACATCTCGGCGGTGGAAACGGGCGTCGGCGGCTCGAAGAAATCGGTGATCGTCGTCGACGCCGCGACCGGAAAGGTGAAGGAGCTGCCGGTCGCGGGGATCCACGGGATCATCTCGGCGGCGCCCTGGAACGCGGGCGGAAAGGAAGTCGTGTACTCGCCGGCGGAGTCCGTCGTGGCGTCCGTCGTCGGGAGCGCCGGCGAAATCGTCGCCCAGAACGTCGATACCGGAAAGGTTCGGCGTCTCGCCTGGGCCCAGGAAAGCGGGGAGACCCTCGATATCCTGGGCGACGGCAGCGTCGTCTTCGACACGAACTCCGTGCGGGAAAACCTGCGCGAGCTTCCGATCGAGGGGGGAACCGCGCTGCCTTCGGTCGCTCGGTGGCTCACGGAGGGTAACGCGACCGACCGGCAGCCCGCTTATTCGCCCGACGGGAAGTGGGTCGTCTTTTCGTCGACCCGCAGCGGGAACCTCGATCTGTGGAAGGTCTCGACGGAGAATGGCGAGATGCGCCAGCTCACCGACGACGCTGCGCAGGACTGGGATCCGGCGTTCACGCGCGACGGTCGCGGCCTCCTGTGGAGCTCGAACCGGTCGGGAGCCTTCGAGATCTGGACCGCGGACGCCGACGGAAGCGGGGCGCGCGCGATTACCCGTTCCGGCCTCGACTCCGAGAACCCGACGCAGACCGGCGACGGAAAGTGGATCGTGTTCCTGCAGGGATCGGGTCCGAAGCCCGGTTACTGGAAGATTCATCCGGACGGAACCGGGGCCCAGGCCATTTCGGCATTCGGGGGGATACCGGACACATCTCCGGACGGGAAGCACGTCATCTCTTTCATGATCTCGCGGTCGATCGCCGACCTGTCGGTCACGACCGTCCGGACCGACGATGGGAAACCGGACGATTACCGGGCCGACATTCCGCAGGGGGGATTCTCGTTCACGAGGATCACGGTGGGCCGCGGCCGCTGGATGCCGGACGGCAAGTCGATCCTGGTCCTCACGAGGGATCCGCAGGGAAGATTCGTGATCGACCGGTTTCCGTTCGCCCCCGACGCGGGACGCGTGACCGGAAAGCCGTTCGTTCCTCCTTTCGACTCCTCCGTTGCGATCGAGTCGTTCGGCGTTTCGCCGGACGGTCGGAGAATCGCCATCGCGGCCGTCGCCCGGACGAACAGCCTGATGGTGGCGACGAACCTTCCCGGGATTGCGCGGCCGAAGCGGTAGAGCGGCCGACGACGTCGGGCCGATCGCGGCAGGCGCTCTTTCGAAGTCGCCTCGAGCAGGGGGCCGGCACCTTATCCAGATCGAAATCGATCGGAAGGAGCCCGAGCACTTTCGCGAAGTGGTCCCGCGCTCGGCGCCGGCCGTCCCGCCGCTGACACGCGAGAGAGAAAAAGAAGTGAGAACGCACCGAGTTCGGATAGATCGAGACTCCTTTTTCAGAGTTGCTCGAGCCCGTCGCGCAACATCCTCCTGGTGTCTGCGTAACTTCATTCGAGGCCGAAACGGCATCGGAGGACGAATGGAAAAGCGCAAGATTCTGACAGCCTGCGCCGCTCTGGGGCTCGCCGCCTTCGCGGTCGCGGCGGAGTCGCCGGCCGACGTTCCCTTCGAGCTCTTCCACAACGTCATCCTGGTGCAGGTCCACCTCGGGGACCGTGGTCCCTACCTGGCGATGATCGACACCGGAACCGACCCCTCGGCGATCGACATCGCGCTCGCGAAGGAGCTCGGCGCGAGCCTGGGGAGGGGAGGCGAGATCGAGGGAGGCGGAACGCAGACCGTGAAGGCCTTCGACACTCGCCTTCCCTCGGTTCGCGTCGGTCCGATCTCGGCGACGAACGTGGAAGCCCTGGCGGGCGAATCGGTCGCGAAGATCGGGGCGACGCTCGGGCGGCCGGTTCGCCTCGTCCTGGGGAAGAGCTTTCTGAACGGCCGCGTCGTCCAGTTCGACTTTCCCGGGCGAGTCCTGCGCTTTCCGGCCCGCTCTCCGGATCTCGCGGCCTCGCCGGGTCGCCGGGCGATTCTTCCGCTGCGTTACGAAGACGACGTCGAGCTGGACGGCGTGCGCGTCGACGGACGGCCCGTACGCGCGATCCTGGACACCGGGTCGAACGGTTCGCTCAAGATCACTCCCGAGGCCGTTCATGCGCTCGGCCTCGACGCGGCCGCGAGCGCCGGGAACGAAGCCCGGGGAACCGGTTACCGGGGTACTTACTCGAGCCGCGAAGGGCACGTGGGGAGCCTCGACCTGGGAGCGATTCGCGTTGTCGATCCGGAAGCGACGTTCTGGCTGCCCCACACCGGACACGATGGAAAGCCGTGGGACGTGAACGTGGGAAACGCGATCCTGAAGGACTTCGTCGTGACGCTCGATGCGGTCGGCGGCCGACTCGTGATCGAAAAGCCGTAACCGTCGGTTCAGTGGGCCCATCGCGCCGCGCCGCCGCGGCGACCCTTCTCGCATCGCCGGAGACCGATGCGGCGGGTCGACGGAATCGGGATCGGCCTCTCGCGGCCGGACGATTCGATTCGTGCCGGCGTTCCGTGGCGCCGGTTCCGTCAGCGGCGGCCGAAGAGCGCGTTCAGCTCGGCGTACGGAGGTGCCTGGTCGGCGAAATGGAACGTTCCGTCGTCGAGCATCTCCCGCGCGCCGCGGATGAACGCGCCGAGCGCCGCGCGCGAGAGCGTCGAGCCGACGCTGATCCGCTTGACGCCCATTCCGGCGAGCTCGACAATCGAGAAGTGGGCCCTTCGGAGGCCCATGACGACGTTGACCGGCTTCTTCACCGCCGCGCAGACCGCGCGGATCTGCTCTTCGGTGGTGAGCCCCGGCGCATACAGGACGTCCGCCCCGGCCTCCTCGAAGGCCTGCAGGCGCCGGATCGTGTCGTCGAGATCCGGACGGCCATGCAGGAAGTTCTCGGCGCGGCCGACGAGCATGAAGCGGAACGGAAACGACCGGGCCGCCTCGACCGCGGCGGCTACTCGCGCGACGGCGTGTTCGAAACAGTAGATGGGCCCTTCGGGGTTGCCCGTGGCGTCTTCGATCGATCCGCCGACCAGGCCGGCGCGCCCGGCGAGGCGAATCGTCTCCGCGGCGGCCTCCGGAGAATCGCCGTACCCGTTTTCGAGGTCCGCCGCGACGGGCAGGTCGGTCGCCTCGACGATCTGTCGCGCGTTTTCGAGCGCCTCGTCGCGCCCGACCGACCCGTCCGGCCTGCCGAGCGAGAACGCGAGCCCCGCGCTCGTCGTCGTCAGCGCCTCGAAGCCGAGGTTCTCGAGGATCTTCGCGGTTCCCGCATCCCAGGGATTCGGGATGACGAAAGCGCCGGGGCGCTCGTGGAGGGCGTGGAAGCGGGCGGCTTTCTCGGCCTGGGTGACGCTCATGCATTGGATTCTACCGGGACGTGCATGTCATCCCGGAATGCCTCCTCGATTCGGGCCGTCGGCTCGTCCCGACGAACCGGACGAGCGCCGCGACGACCGGAGCGTCCTGGGGAGGTAGACAATCTCCATCCATGGATGTAGTCTATCTACACCCAAGGAGGTGGAGCGATGGCCGACATTCCCTCTTCCGTTTCCCGGATCGAGCTCCTTCAGGGAACGCTCGACCTCCTCGTCCTCCAGACCCTGCGATGGGGTCCGCGCCACGGCTACGGGATCGCGCAGATGATCCGAGCGGGTTCCCGCGACGTCCTGCAGGTCGACACGGGATCGCTCTATCCCGCGCTCCACCGGCTCGAGAAGGCCGGCGCGATCTCGGCGGAATGGGAGACGTCGGAGAACAAACAGCGGGTTCGCGTCTACCGCTTGACCGCGGCGGGCCGGAAGCAGCTCGCCGCGGAGCGGTCGAAATGGGAACAGCTCGCCGGGGCGATCGCCGGCGTGATGGCGAAGCCGGCGGCGAGCGAGTCGTGAAGATCTTCGGACGCGGCCGCGCGCGGCGGGAGCGTGAGCTCGAGGAGGAGCTGCAGGCGCACCTGAGGATCGCGATCGCGGAGCGCGTCGCGCGAGGCGAATCGCCGGACGACGCGGCGGCGAGCGCCCGCCGCGAGTTCGGCAATTACGGACGCGTCAAGGAGGACGCCCGGGAGGCGTGGGGCGGGGCCGCGCTCGACCGCTTCGGCCAAGACTTGCGGTTCGGCCTGCGGATGCTTCGGCGGAGTCCCGGCGTGTCGCTGCTCGCGATCCTGTGCCTCTCGCTCGCGATCGGCGCCAATACCGCCGTCTTCGGCTGGATCGAAGGGATCCTCTTCCGTCCGTTCCCGGCCGTCGCGCGTCAGGACCGCCTGCTGGCGATGGTCAGCACCCGGCAAGGCGAGCAGCGGAGGGACGATCTCTCCTGGCCGGACTTCCTCGACTTCCGGCGGAACTGCCGCCTGGCGGACGCGTTCATCGCGGACAAGATCATGGGCGCCACCCTTTCGCTCGGCGAGCGGTCGGAGACGGCTTACGGCAGCATCGTGTCGGCGAACTACTTCGACGCGCTCGGCGTGCGGCCCGTCCTCGGCCGGGGATTCGTTCCCGGCGAGGAGACCGGAGACAAGGCGCATCCGGTCGTGGTGATCAGCTGGCGCGAGTGGAGGGAACGCTTTCGCGGCGATCCGGCGATCGTCGGGAAGACGCAGCGACTGAACGGCGTGCTCCACACCATCGTCGGCGTCGGTCCGAAGGGCTTCGACGGCACGTTCGTCGGTTATGCCATGCGGTACTTCGTGCCGGCGTCGATGGAGGACAACTTCGAGGCGGGGGGGTACAAACTCGAAGACCGCGGAGCGCGGTGGATCGAGGGATTCGTCCGCCCGAAGCCCGGCGTTTCGATCGAACAGGTTCAAGCGGAGCTCTCCGGCGTGGCCCGCCGACTCGAGGCGGCCTATCCGGAAACGAATCGCGGCCGGGGCATCCGCGTGTTTCCGCTCGCGCTCACCCCCTTCAACAAAGCGAGCGAGCTGCGCCCCGTCCTCGGCATCCTCGCCGTGGTCTCGGCGTTCGTGCTGGTGGTGGCCTGCTCGAACGTCGGAAACCTCCTCCTCGTCCGGTCGCTCGCGCGGCGGCGGGAGATGACCGTGCGTCTGGCGATCGGCGCCGGCCGCGGGCGGCTCGTCGCCCAGCTCCTCACGGAAGGCGCCACCCTCGCCGGCGCAGGGGTCGTCGGCGGCCTGCTCGTCGCCCGCCTTTGCCGCGACTTCCTCGCGCATTTCTTCTCCGCGAGGGTCAACCTCCCGGAGAATCTCGACTGGAGGGTGCTCGCCCTGTCGGCCGCGATCTGCCTCACGGCGACGATCGCGATCGGCCTCATCCCCGCCTTCCAGACGCGCAGCTTCGACGCGGCCGCCGTGCTGAAGGAAGAGGCCGGCTCCGTGGCCGGCGGCGGACGGTCCTGGATCCGGTCGGGTCTCGTGCTCCTCCAGCTCTCGATCTCGTTCGTCCTCCTCGTCGGAGCCGGTCTCGTCGTCCGGAGCCTCCGCCGGATGCAGAGCGCGAACCCGGGCTTCGCGGCGGACGAGGTGACGGAGACCTCGGTCGACCTTCTCGCCGCGGGCTACGACCCCGCGCGGGCGAAAAATGTTCAACAGGAGATCCTCGACCGGATCGGGGCCGACCCGTCGGTGCGGAGCGCCGTCTTCGCGCGATCGATCCCTCTCGGCCTGCGCCCGCCGTCGTCGGCGCCCGTCGCCGTGGACGGCTACGTGCCGAGGCCCGACGAGCAGCCGACCGTCGAATACAACGAGGTCGGTCCCGGCTATCTCGCGACGTTGGGCATCCCCCTCCTTTCCGGGCGCGAGTTCCGCCGGTCGGACGACGAGACGGGTCCCCTCGTCGCCGTCGTCAACGCGGCGATGGCGGAAAAGTACTGGCGAGGAGGGGATCCGCTGGGAACCCGGCTCGTCGTGAAAGGCCGCCCGATGACGGTGGTCGGCGTGGCGAAGACTTCGACGTACTTCCGGATCGGCGAAGATCCGACGCCCTTCTTCTACGTGCCGATCCGGCAGAACTTCCAGGGGCAGGCGGTGCTGAACGTGCGGTCCTCCGCCCCGCTCGCGGCGATCGCCCGGCGGATCGAGGGCGCGATCCATGCCGTCGATCCGAGCCTCGAGCGCGACGAGACGACGTGGATGCGCGCCACGCTCGACCGCGCGGCGTCGTCGCAGCGGATCGCGGTCCGATTGCTCGAGATCTTCGGCGGCCTCGCCCTCCTGCTCGCCGCCGTCGGCCTCTTCGGCGTCGTCTCCTACGCCGTGTCGCGGCGGACGCGTGAGATGGGCGTCCGGGCGGCGCTCGGCGCGCGCCGGGCCGATCTGTTCGGTCTCGTGGTCTCCGAAGGGCTCCTGCTGACCGTGGCGGGGCTCGTCGCCGGAGGCGCGGCCGCGCTCGTCCTGACGCGGCTCATCGAGACGCTGCTCTACGGCGTGAGCCCGCGCGACCCGCTCACGTTCGCCGCTTCCTCAGCGGTCCTGCTCGCGACCGCGCTCGCGGCATCGCTCGTCCCCGCCTGGCGCGCGGCGCGCACGGATCCCTGGACGGCGCTGAGGGAGTGAACGACAGGCGTTCGCGGGCGCTCTCGACGGGCTCGAATCCATCGTCCGGGACAAGGGAAGGAAAGGCCTTTTCGAAGACGCCGGGCGAAGCTCGAAAAGGCGAAGGACGATCGGTGGAAGCTCTCCGAGAGGCCGAGTCGAACGAACGCCGTCAGCGGACCTTCCGGCCGCAGGCCTTCGGGAACCCGAGGATGCACGCCTTCTTGAACGCTTCCGCGGCTTTCTCCCGGTCCGCGGAAACGCCGTCGCCCTTCTCGTAGGCGACGCCCAGATCGAAGCATCCTTCTCCGTCGCCCGCCCGGCAGGCTCTTTCGAGGAAGGACGCGGCGGTGGCGGGGTTCGCCTCGACCCCGGAGCCCGCCGCATAGATCGCCGCCGCGTTGAAGCAGCCGAAGGCGTCCCCGCCTTCGCATCCCCGCTCCGAGAGTTCCCGACCCTTCGCGTCGTCGGTCCCGAGGTACATGGCGCCGAGGAGCGAGCAGGCGCGCCAGCGATTCGCCTCCGCCCCGACGTCCCCGGAGTCGACCGGCCGATCGCACGCTTCGCGGAAGATCGCTTCCGCCCGCGGCGGGTCCTTCGCGACGCCGATCCCGTCGCGGTAGGCCCGACCCACGTTCACGCACCCGGTGCGGTTCGGCGGCTGGCATCGCGTGCCGTCGCACCCGCGCTGATAGAACGCCACCGCGCGCGTCTTGTCGCGGGCGACGCCGCGCCCGTTCTCGTACAGGAAGCCGAGATTGGTGCACGCGGCCGGGCTGCCGCCCTCGCACGCTTCCTCGTAGCGGGCGGCGGCGGTCTTCGGATTCTTCGGGGTGCCGCGCCCGTCGTCGGACATGACTCCGGCGTTGTAGCAGGACTTCGCGTCGCCCAGATCGCAGCCGCGAACGTAGAGCTCGGTCGCGCGCCGGTCGTCGCGCGAGACGACCGTTCCCGTGGCATGGAGAAATGCCTCGTGCGCGCAGCCGGCGCCGCTTCCGAGGGCGCAGGCCCGCTCGAGCGTCGCGACGGCGTCCTGCGGCCGATTTCCCGATCGCGCGAGCGCGATCCCCGCGTCCGCGCACGCGGCGGCGGATCCGAGCCGGCACGCGGATTCGAGGAGCGCGAGCCGTCGTTCTCCGGCTTCCGCTTCCCGTGCCGCACGATAACAGCCGCCCGGCGACCCGAGGCGGCAGGCTTCCTCGAAAAACGACTTCCCGCCGACGGGGACGACGCTCGCCTCGATCGACTTCCCGGCCCGGCGGACGACCAGCGAGACGGTCTCGATCGGCCGCTCGTCGGCGGCCGCGTCGAAGTCGCAGACGTTCCCGATCGGCGTTCCGCCGATGCGTTCGACGACGTCTCCCGGACGGATTCCCGCGAGCGCCCCGGGACCTCCCGCGACGACCTCGACGACGAGCGCTCCCCGGACGTTTTCGGGTAGCGAAAGGCTCCTTCGTTTCGCTCGCGAGATCGAAACCGCCTCGATGCCCAGGGTTCCGCGGCGAGCCGCGGGAGCGGCGGGCGGAGCAGCCGAAGGGCCGGAGGAGGTGCAGGCGACCGCGAGAATCGCCCCTCCCAGAATCATGGGAACGCGGATGCGCCGCAGATGTTTCATCGCCGAGCGATTTCGATTCTATCGCGCGGCCACGAGCGGCCGGCCGGCTCGCTCGCGTTGATCCCTTCGCATCTGGCGGAGCGCCGCGCGTCGCCGTAGGCTGCTCGCCGGGGGTGTGAGTATGAAAATTCGAACGCATTCGCGCCTGAAGGCGACCATCGCCGCGGCCGGCGCCGCGGCGGCCGCCAGTGTCTATCTCCTCCGGAAATGGCGGGATGGCTGGAACGCGACCGCCGAGGAGACCGCCTGCCGAATGCCGCTCGACGAAGAGGTCGAGGATCCGACGTACGTCACGAACCGCGCGATCACGATTCGCGCGCTGCCGGAGCACATCTGGCCGTGGCTCGCGCAGATGGGCGAGTCTCCGCGCGGCGGGTTCTACAGCTATCTCCCGGTCGAGCGCCTGCTCGGGATGAAGGTCGAGAACGCGGAGGAGGTTCTCTCCGAGTTCCAGAATCCGGAGGTCGGCGAACCTTTGGACCGAGCGGGCACGATGCGCGTCAAGGCCGTCGTGCGCAACCACGTTCTCGTCCTGGGACCGCCGCCCACACCCGATCTTTCGGTGACCTGGGCCCTCGCGCTCTATCCGATCGACGGAACGACGCGTCTCGTATCGCGCTGCCGGGCGCGGCTTCCGCGCGGCTGGCGCGGCATGGCCGCTCGCGTCGTGCTCGATCCCGGTCAGCTCGTCATGGAGCGGAAGATGCTGATCGAGATCAAGAAGCGAGCCGAAAAACTCGCGGCGAGGTCGCACTTCGAGATCCTGCCCGAGCGACAGGCGGGATGACGGAACGCTGCCGGAGAGCGCGGCCGCAGGGCGCCGCGGCCGCGCTCTCCGGGGACTAGAACTTCTGGACGATCGGAACCTGGCACGGGAACGGCGGTGGTGTCCCTTCCGTCCCGCCGGTCGCGCTTCCATGCCCTCGAAAACGCGCCGGTGCGCATCCGGCGTCCCACTTGTAGAGAAGATCGATCCCGAACTTGTGCGCGAGCCCCCACTCGTCGTCCGCGCGCGACAACGTAAGGGGATAGTGGCTCGTGCCCGCACCGAAGTCGTAACTGATCGTGAATTTCGTGTATTTTCCGAGATCGATGCCGTCCAGCTGGAGCCGGTACTGGTCCGCGATCGACGAGGGAGTGTAGCTCGCATAGAGCGCCGTTTCGTTCCGCCCGCGAAGACTGACCGCGCGCCCGAACTGAAGGCCCGCGATACCCGAACCGATCTGCCACGTCCGGATTTCCGGGTCCGCGATGCTGGCGCGGAAATCGACCATGTCCAGGAGATTCTTTCCCGAGACCGTTTGATAGCGGCCAAAGACGCAGAGACCGCCGCGGGTGCAGTCCGCCGCCATGCGCGTCGCGAGGGTGGAATTGAATCCGGGGGGCGGAACGTCTGTGCCGAGCGCAAAAGGCCCGTAGAACACGTTGCCGCTCGTCAGCTGGATCTGGGGTTGACCGGTCGAGGTCTGGTAGCTGTAGGCGACGCCGACCTTCGAAGACGCGGCCGCGAACCAGGGAAAGCCGAATTCGGGATTCCCGATCTGACCGAGGAGCGGGTTGAGCGGCTGCGTCTGCCAGGCGGTCGGGCCGTGCGTGATCATCCAGCGCTCGATCCTGTCCTGCTGCGCGTTGCCGAAGGAGATTTCGAATCCGGCGTCGACGCCGACGATCCGGGTGTAGTGTCCGGTCCCGCCGCCGAATCCGGAGATGCTGTGGCACGCGTAGTCGGTCGCGTCGCCCGGGCGAGTGCACCACCGGAGATCCGTTCCCTGCGTGAAGGAGAAAGCGGAGTACCGCACGCCGTTGTAGCGGGTCTCGGCGATTCCGTCGAGACCCGCCATCTGCGCGGCGAGGATCGGCGTGATTCGCGCGAAAGCGTTCGAGTAGACCCTGGGGGCGAGGGACGTCCCGGGGCCGTTCTCGGCGTAGAGCTGCACCAGCCGGGTTCCGTCGTAGTCGAACCGGTAATAGGCGCCGTCGCACTTCTCGGAAAGGACGTCCATCGGCTGGGATCCGTACTCGACCGCGCCGCCGCTCGCGAGCCAGCTCGAACGGTAATCCGCAGAGATGAAAAGGCTGCGCGCGTTGTCGAAGCCCTGAATTGCGGTCACGGGACCACAGGCGTGTCCCGGCTCGCAGTAGGCGATCTTCGCGAGAGGAGAATCGGAGTTCGTGCCGTAGGGAAAATAGATCGGATCGGTCTGCGGGTCGTACCGGATGCCGGCCCAGAACCGGACTCCCGCCACGATCCGGGCGTCCAGACTGACGATGCCGATCGTCGGCAATCCGGGGAAATCGGGGTACGTCACGGGTGCGCTCGTGTAGACGGGATCGCCGGGCGAGCCGTTATGGTCGGAGTAGACCGTCCACTGGAACGAGAGCGGTCCCGCGCCCTGACGCCCGATCCCCATCACCAATCGACTGACGTGCCCGTCGAAATCGGAATTGAGAGAAAACTGCTGGAGCACGGTCACGTCGTTGGCCGACGTCCCGAAACTGATCGTGTTCGTGGGAATCGGGAACGCGTTCAGGGCGCCTTCGTTGATCGCGGTCTGCGCGGGGCACGAGCCGCAGCTGTCGGCGAAGACGTTCGCGCTCGAGATCGAGAGCCGGACGAACGTTCCGTGCGATTCGTCGCGAGCGTTGAAGCTGGCGCTTCCCTGCCCCGTCGTGGGGTTCACGGTCGCGTGCACCGATTCGAGCCCCTGGAATGCGGGACTCCCGTACTTGTGGCTGAGCGTCACGACACCGTCCTGCGTGGTCACCGTACCGACGCCCTGCTCGAAAAATCCGTCCGCGCCGCAGGCGACATACGCTCCGGTCGCCGGGCCGAACTGGAGGATCCCGCCGTTGCCGGCGTCCTTCAGGCAGAAAGTGGAAGGACCGGCGCTTTCTTGGACGGTCCCGTCGTCGGGTGAGACGTGGACGAAGCGGACCGATGCGTCCGGATTGATCGGGACGATCCGGACGTCATCGGCGGAGCGGGCCGCGGCCGCCGGAGCCGCGAGAAGGAAAGCCAGGAGCCATCGACGAGTCATCGCTCACCTCCCGGATTCCGATCAAGTTGGATTCTTAGGGAAAATCGTAGCACGAGGCGCGGCGGCGGCGTAGAGGGCGAGGTCGCCGGATGTAGACTCCAGTCATGGTGGAAAAGAAAAAATCCGCAGGTAGACGGACCCGCAAGCCGACGGGACCGGCGCACCGCCGAGCGGTGAAGCCCTCGGCAAAGCCTTCGGCGGTCAAGAGAAAACCGTCCAAGAAGAAGGCGAAATCGCCCTCGTCGCGGACGAAGCCAGCGAGGCGAAAACCGTCAGTGAAGAAGGAGCGGAAGACCGCAGGCCGGAGGCCCGCCCGGCGCACCGCGCGAAAACCAGCGTCCTCCCGCCGCGGAAGAACGGCCCCTCTCGCGGAGCCCGAGGAAGATCGCTCGTCGGACTACTCGGTCTTTCCGCCCCCGAGCGACCGCGGCCTCGGGCTCGAGTCCGGCGGCCAGTCCGGGGACACCGAAGGCCTCTCGCGCGCGGAAGAAGCGGCCTCGGAGAGCGTCGAGGAACTCGTCGAGGAGGGGCAGGCGTTCGAAGCCGGAGTCGTGAGCGGCGTCGAAAACGCCGCGGACGCGGACGTCAGCGAAGTGGTGACGCGCGAAGTGCCGGAGGACGACGTTCCCCGCGAGTACATCGACGAAGAGTGAGCGGTTGAGGCCGGGATCCTCGCGCGGTCACGCTCTTCCCGTTTCGGGCCTATTCTGTTCGACGTGGGGAATCGGGAGAGACCGGCGGCACGGCGGACGGAAGCCTGAGTGGATCCCCGCGGAAGAGTCCTGCTCCAGGAGGAGTTGACCGCTCTCGCGCGGGGTGACCGGAGGGGAGCCGAGCTCCTGCCGCAGACGTTCTTCATCGGCCGCGACGGGCGGATCGCGTCGGTCGCGGTCGGTTTCGAGAGCCGGGACGCGCTCGAGCGGCGGGTCCGGGAGATCCTTCGGCAGCGCCCGGGCGCGTGATCCGGCATCGGCCGCCGATCCCCTCCTCAGGCCAGGCGCGTCCGGCTCAGGAACTCCGGCGTCCCGGCCTGGTAGGCCTTCCCGGCCCACGCCTGGCGTGTTCGCTTCAGGACGAGGGTTTCGCCCGTCTTCTTCTTCGGTGCGGTCGCGGCGGCGCCCGTCGCGGGCGGATGCTCCTGGTTCCAGAGCGCGCGGGCGCGGTAGTGGCCGTAGAGCCGCATGAACTCGGCGAAATAGGCGCCCGCGAGCGCGGGCGCGTCCTTGATCTCGAGCAGGTTCTCGTCGTTGTTGTGGAGGCTGTTGTTGCTCATGTTCGCGCTCCCCGTGTAGATCGTGGGGGAATCGGTGTCGGCGTCGATCACGAGGAACTTGTGGTGGACGTGGACGGCCGGTGTCCCGCCCCCGCCTTTCTTTCCGGCTCCCTTCGGCGGAGGATTCGTGCTCCACGCGCTGGTGTCGATCGCGCTGAACTCGGGAAGGAAGCCGGCCGGCGCCGAGCCGGGCCGGAAGTAGTTGTACGCGACGACCTTCCTGTCCTTTCGGGAGCGGTTGAAGACGGTGACCTGCACCTGCGCGGCGGGCGACGCTTCCTTCCCCGCCTTCGTCGGGTCCTCCGTTTTCCTCTTCTTCGTCGGGTCCGCGATGCTGTTGAGAAGGCCGTACATGATCTTCCCCTCGTCGCCGGCGGCGAGAAGGGCGTCGAGCAATGGCGCGTCCGTCGGGGAGAAGAGGCAGAAGATGACCGAGCTCTTCGCGCCTTCGACGGCCTTGACCACGGCGTCGATCGACGTCCGCCCCGATTCGGGCGAGAAGAAGACGCGGATCTTCGCCTTTTCGACGGGGATGGTTTTCGACCACTCTCCGTCGGGGGCGATGGCCGCGAGCGTCGGGTCCCCTCGCAGGAGCTCCTCGCGCGCCGCGTAGAGCCGGGCGAGCTCCGGGGACGCGAACGTGTGGAGGACGTTCGCCTGGGCCGTGATCGCTTCGGGAGTGAAGTTGGCGGACCCGGCGAGGACCGCCTGCGGCTTCCCCGATTGGCGGCGGACGATGAACTTGTCGTGCATGATGTTCGCCTTCGTGCGGGGATGGACGGCGAATTTCGCTCCCGCGAGCATGTCGGCGGCAGCCTTGCTCGCGTCGTCCGTCGGCTTCAGATAATACACGAGATCGCCGCGGCCGCCCGCCTCGCGGAATTTCTGCAGGGCGGGCATCACCCACCGCCGGTCGGTCAGGTGATAGATCGCGGCCTCGAGATCGCTCGCCGTTTCGAGGAAGTCCGGAATCGCCTCCTGCATTCCGTTGGCGAGCCAGTCCATCGCCGCCTCGAGCTTCTTTCCGGAGGGAGCCTTCCCGAACTCGGAGGAAAAAGACTGGGAGCTGACGACGGCGCGGTTGAAATACGTCCCGATGCCGTCCTCCACCTGCCGTGGAATCCGGACGTCGATCGTCGCTGCGGCGGCGTTCCGAAGGGCGAGATCGCCCGGGCCGGTGCCGAGGACCGGGATGACCTCGTAGGTGAGAGTCTTCCGCGGTCCGCGGTGGCGATCCCCGAGTCCCACCAGGCGAAGCGCTGGATGGGGCTCTGGTCGCTCGGTTTCGGGCGGTCGCCCTTCTTCGGCGGATCGAACCCGATCTTGTTCCAGAGAAAGTCGGGTTTCCCCGACTTTCCATGGCCCGGCGTCCGGCGGATGGCGAATCCGAGGAAATCGTCGTGATCGCCTCCCTGGGGCCAGTCGTAGGCGAGCAGGACGAGAGTGGGCGACGTGTAGGCTCGGACGCGAACGAGATCACTCGACGGACTCATGGTCGGTCCTCCCGTCTCTCACCCCTTCCCATCGCTTCCCGCTCGTTTCGGGGACAGGTCGAGCCGGAGGTCGAGCCGGCGGGGGGCCGGAACGGGGGGAGGCGTTCGGCTCCGAACCCGATCGGTCGCGCGGGAACGGAACCGTCAGTCCCCGAGCGCGATCTCGATCCAGTCGCCGGAATCCTCGAGCGCCTCGGCCCGGAGGATCGCCTCCTCGATCGACGCGGCGGTCAGGCCGCACGCCTCGAGCCGTTCCGCGAGATGGGAGATCGTGCAGAAGGCCGACTTCTCCTCGTCGTACCGCTGAACCCGGAACGACGGAACGCGGCTGATGATGGCCGTTCCCATCGGCCCGGACATCTGGACGGCGGCCTCCCGGACGATCCGGACGCAGCGCCTCTCCTTTTCGTCGTTTCCGGGTTCCATCGTTCCTCCTCCGAGCGATCGTGGCCGCGATTATGGACCGTTTTGCGACCCCGCGAGGGGATGTTTCGGTCCGGTTCGCGTGCCGCCCCGGCTCCCACCCTTGCGGGTCGGCGGGCGGCGGCTCACAATTCGAGCCTCGGAGCGCGGCTCGACCGGGCCGCGCGAAGAGCAGGGACTTCGCTCCGCCGGGAGCGCATCGAAAGGGAGCTCGCCATGACCGATCCGTCGAATCGCCGGCCGCCGTTCCCTCCTTTCACCCTCGAGACCGCGATCCAGAAAGTGCGCCTGGCCGAGGATGCGTGGAACACGCGCGAACCCGAGCGCGTGGCGCTCGCCTACTCCGTCGACAGCGTCTGGCGCAATCGCGCGGAGTTCCTCGCCGGGAGGGAGGAGATCGTGCAGTTCCTCCGGCGCAAATGGGCGAAGGAGCTCGACTATCGCCTCATCAAGGAGGTCTGGGCTTTCCACGAAGCCCGGATCGCCGTTCGGTTCGCCTACGAATGGCACGATGACGCGGGCACCTGGTTCCGGGCCTACGGCAACGAAAACTGGGAGTTCGACGAGGACGGCCTGATGAAGCGGCGTCACGCGAGCATCAACGACCTGCCGATCAAGGAATCGGAGAGGAAATACCGGTGGCCGCTCGGGCGCCGTCCCGACGGGCACCCGGGCCTGTCGGATCTCGGGCTGTGAGCGCGCGGCGGTGCGGTCGGCAGGCCGTCCCGCTTCTCCCGCGTTTCCGCGCCCGCTAGCTCTGCGCCTTCCGTACCGCTTCGAGGTCGATCGTGATGCGGACCTCGTCGCCGACGATCGTCGGATCGGCGCTGACGCCGAATTCCCTGCGGCTGAGCTTCGTCGTCGCTTCGGCGCCCTTTCGCTCGTTCCCCCGGGGGTCTTTCACGGCGTCGGTGGCCTCGACGTGGAGCGTGACGGGCTTCGTCACTCCCCGCATGGTGAGGTTCCCGGTCACATCGAACGTGTTCGGGCCGGTCGACCTGACCGCGGTCGACCGGAACGTGATCTCCGGATATTTCGCGACGTCGAAGAAGTTCGGGCTCTTCAGGTCGTCGTCCCGGCCCGAAACGCGCGTGTTCACCGTCGTCGCATCGATCGTCGCGTCGATGGTCGTCTTCGAGGGGTCCGAATCGTCGAAGAGGATCGTCCCCCGGACGTTTCCGAACTCGCCCCGAACGTTCGAGACCATCAGGTGGCGGACCGTGAACTGCGCGGCGGAATGGTTCGGGTCGATCTTCCATTCGGCGGGCGCCGCCGAGGCCCCGGCGGCAAGGAGGAGGAGAGCCGGAATTCGGAGGAATCTCACGCGTGCTCCTTTCGGGGCGACGTTAACGGAAACGAGGAACGGATCGGAGGAATTTCATCAAAACCTGACGCAACCGCATCTTCCGCGGGGAGCGCCCGGATGCGATCGTTCCGCCGTGATCGGCCGGAACGAGATCTTCAACAGCGTCACGCATCTCGCCGGTTCGGTCTTCGCCGTCGCGGGGCTCGCCGCGCTCGTCTCGACGTCGCTCCGGACGGGCGATCCGTGGAAGATCGCGAGCTTTTCGATCTACGGCGTGGCGATGGTCGCGCTGTACCTCTTCTCGACGCTCTACCATGCGATCACGGGGCCCGCCAAGCGGATCTTCCGGAAGCTCGATCACACGAGCATCTACGTGCTGATCGCCGGCACCTACGCGCCGTTCGCCCTCGTGAGCCTCCGCCGGGCCGGAGGCGCGTGGCTCCTCGCGCTCGTCTGGGCCCTCGCGGCCGCCGGGATCGCCCAGGAGTTCCTGCTGCCGCGTCGGATCCGGGCGCTGTCGGTTTCGCTGTACCTGCTCATGGGATGGCTGGCCGCGGCGTTCTTCCTGCCGCTCCTGCGGGCGATCGGCCCGCGCGGAATCGGGTGGCTGCTCGCGGGAGGTCTGCTCTATACGACCGGAGTCTTCTTCTATCTGGTCGACGAGAAGTACGCTCACAGCCACGGCGTGTTCCACCTGTTCGTGCTCGGCGGGAGCGTCCTTCATTTCGTCGCCGTGATGTTCTACGTCGCCTGACGGGAATCTGGCGCAACGCCGGACAGGCGCCGCGACTCACGGCGGCGGTCTCCGCGACGACCCCGCCGCGACGTTGACGAACGCCCGCCACTCGTTCTGCGTCCTCTGCGATTCGAAGAATCCGGAGTAGGTCGTCTTCCGGCTGTACCAGGAGTAGCTGCCGCCCACGCCCAGCGCGCCGGAGACCGGGATCCGGATCTCTCCGCGGAAGAACTCGAGTCGGTTGTTCTCCGAGACACCGTCGAGGGTGTGCGCCCAGATGACTCCGTAGCCGGCCGCGGCGATTTCGCGCGGACCGCCATACAGGCGCGCTTCCGCACGAGCTCCACCGCCCGCGCCGTAGTCGTAATTGCGGCCCGTCTGGGGGGTCGCGAAGTCCGTCGTCTGGATGCCGGCGAGCGGAACGGCGAGGACGGTGAGATCGGTCGCCGCGGCGAGCTTGCCGATCCGGTACTTCGAAAGGATGCCGCCGCTGAACGCCTGCGCCCCGACGACCTGCGCCTCGTTGTTCAGGTACTCGTATTCCTGCGAGAACCCGACGACGTGCCGCACGGCGTCCGACGGATCGGTGAGCTCCCAGCCCCGCAGGATTCCGCGCTCCTCGATCCGGGAGACCACGGCGCCTCCGGGCGTGTTCAGATCCGCCCCGACCCAGAAGGTGTCGAACGGCTTGTGGATGTCTCCCGCGAAGGGATCGCCGTAGAGGGCCGACAGGGAGAAGGTCCCCTGATCCGGCCGGGAGGCGCTCCCGCCGACGTGCCGGTATCCGAGATCGGCGGAGACGGCGAAGCTGCCGGGGTAGCGCTCGTCGGGATTCGGGAAATCGCGCGTCATGTCGCCGCGGGCGAGCCGGGAGAGCGCGCCGACCGGGTTGACGATCGCGGCCCCGAGCTCGCGCCAGAAACGCTCGCCGCCCGTCACCGTGTTGTCGAGAATGATGATCGACAGTCGGTGGGCGATCTCCCCGCGCGTCATTCCGCCGAGCGTCGTGTTCACCAGATCGTTGATCGACGGGCGCGTGTTCTCCATGCAGCATTCCCAGATGAAGCTCCCGGACAACGCGAAGAGGCCGGACTCCCAGTACGAGTAGCCGTTGGAACGGCCCGCCTCGAAGAACAAGCTGCCGTGGTAGGGATGCGACGACTGGTTGACGTTGAAGGTATCGCTGTCGTAGCCGAAGCCGCTCTTGAAGTTCTCGCTGACCGTGTGCCACGAGATTCGCGCGAACTCCTCGTCGAGGACGTAGCGGTCGAAGGCCCACGGCCCCGCCTCGAGGAGCGCCATTTCGCCGGCCGCGGTCCAGAAGTGTTTCTGCCGCGGCTCGGGTGAGTCGCTCGGGCGGGGGGCGGCGGAAGGAGCCGGCGGAACGGTCTCGGCGGGGACCTGCGCGAGCCATTCGCACGGTTCCGCGGGTTGCGGGAGGAGAGAGATCGTTTCGCATCCGCCTTGAAACAGGCTTCGGGCACGCCGCGCGCCGTCGTCGGCGGAGGCGCTCGGAGAGGCCGTCGAAAAGACCAGAGCGGCGGCCGCGCTCACCGCGGCGCGTCGAGCCGAACGCGCGAAACTCCCCTCACGTTCCTGAAATCGCGCCATCCGGGAGGATCGAGCAAGCGAGATGCCGGAAAACCCGCGGGGGATGGCGATCTCGTCGGGGGTTCTCCATCGGGCGCTGACGGCTCATGAGCGCTGCCGCCGGGAGATGCCGCGATGCGCCGGCGCTCCTCGGGATGGAAGTCCTGCGCGCGGTCGTGAGCGCGGCGGGCTCTACTTGTGGTTGGCCCAGCTCTGGTGGCCGACCTTCCACTGGCCCTCTTCCTCGGCCATCTCGATCGTCCCGTAGTTCATTTCGCCGTCCAGCTTCCCGCTGGCGTGGAGCGTCGCTTTCTTTCCCTCGACCTTCATGTCGCTCACGGAGATGTCGGAGGGAGTCATCATCGCCATGAACGAAAGGACCTCTTTCGGTGATTTCCCCATCTGTTTGGCCTGCTCGTCCATCTGAGGCCCGGCGGCCTTCACCATGCACTTCTTGTACGCGGGGTAATCGCCCGCCTTCATCGCGGCGAGGAGCGCCCGGTAGCCCTTGACCTGAGGGGTCGACTCGAGCTTCTTGGCATCGTCGGCGGCGAGCGCCGCGGAGCAGAGGCCGAGGGCGAGAACGGCGGCGAGGGTTCCCCGAAGGATTCGCTTCATGGTGTCCTCCCTTTGGCGGCGATTGATATCACGAAGTGCGGCGCGGTTCGCCCGCCGGGCGCGCGCGGGCGACGAGCGACGGGGCCGCGGCCTTGTTCGTCCAGCTTTGCAGGCCGACCCGCCACTGCCCGTCTTCCCGCGACAGCTCGACGGTTCCGTAGTTCATTTCTCCCTCGAGCTTGCCGTTGGCGTGAAGGATCGCCCTGGGTCCGTCGACTTCCAGGTCGGTGACCGCGATTTCCGGCGGCGTGATGACGGCCATGAACGTGAGGACGTCCTTGGGATCCTTTCCGAGCTGCCGGTTCGTCTCGTCCATGCGCGCCCCGGCTTCCTTGACCATCCATCTCTTGTAGGCGGCATAGTCTCCCGCCCTCATCGCGGCGAGCAGCGCGCGGTACGCCTTGACCTGAGGAGTCGACTCCAGCTTGTTCGTCTCGTTCGAGGCGAGCAGCGCGGACGCGAGGCCGAGCGCGAGAACGGCGGCGACGGTGCTCCGAAGTGTTTTCATGGTGGTCCCTCTCTTGGGGCGGGATTGATATCACGAACCGTGTCATGCCCTGGGACGGGATCGACGGCCGAACGCCGGGCGACCTTCCGCCGCCATCCGCCGGCGGCGGCCGGCGAGAGCATCCGCGCGCCCTGAGGCGCGAGACCGCCGGTTCCCGGGTTACGATACTCGCCGGTTTCCCCGAAAACGCGGAGGCGGCGTATTGAGCTCGAACGACGTTCGTGACGCGGCGCGCGACTACGGTACCGGGCTCGTCCTCTTCGGCATTCTCGACGTGACCGTCGGCGTGCTCTATCTCGCCAAGACCATCGTCTTCCTCGTCCTGTCGCTGCCCGGGATCACCGCGCTCCCCGTCCGCTACGGCCGGACGGAAGTGATCGCGACGGCGCTGGCCGCGTCGCCGGGGGCGGTCTTCTTCCTGGCCATCGGCTTCGGGTCGATCGTCGGCCGCCGCTGGGCGAGGTCGCTTTCCGTCGCGTTCTCCGCCGTCTGGCTCGCTGTCGGCACGGCGGCGACGGCGTTTCTCTTCGCCTGCCTCCCGCGGTTCTTCGCCGCGCTCCGGCCGCTCCGGGACGGCTCGCGCCTCCCGCTCTCCCGCGAGCTTGTCGCCTACGTCGTGATCGCGGCCGTCGGAGTGATCCTCCCCGGCGTGTATTTCCTCTTCTATCGCTCGGCCGGGGTGAAAGCCGAATGCGAGCGGCGGGATCCGGAGGACCGCTGGTCGGATCACGTCCCGGCGGCGGATCTCTCGGCGGCGGTCATTCTCGCGACCGGGGCTCTTCTCGCGTTCGGGATCGCGTTCTCGACGTCCCGGCAGCGGCTGTTTTTCGGAACCCCTCTCGGAGGAGGGATCCGGACCGGGGTTCTCGCGATTTCCATCCTCCAGGCCGCCGCGGCCTGGGGCATCTGCCGCCGAGATCTTCGCGCGTGGCCGGCGGCCGCGGCCGTCATGGCGATTCGCACGGGCGCGAATCTCGCCATCGCCCGGCGCTTTGCGGGGAGGACCCTCATGTCGTTCGCCGCCGATGCCGGACCGCTTTCGCCCGATTCCCGCGCCGCGATCGAGCGGCTCGAGCCGCTTCGTCCGCTGCAGGCCGCGGGAGGATTCGTGGCGGCCCTTTCGATCGGAGCGTTCCTGTTCGTGCTCTGGGCGGGGCTCCGCGCCTTCCGCGGCGCGTCCCGCGCGAGCCGGGGCGCCGGATAGCGGTACGATCCTCCCCGGGAGAGCGACCGGTGGACGAAAAGATCGTCGTTTATCAAAAGCCCACCTGCACCAAGTGCCGGCAGGCGCTTTCGCGGCTTCGGGAGGCCGGCGAAGAATTCGAAGCGATCGACTACTTCGAGAAGCCGCTCTCGCGGGAGAAGCTCCGCGCCGTCCTCGGCAGTCTCGACGTGCCCATCCGCGAGGCCGTGCGCTGGGACG
>DASTIQ010000184.1 GCA_035717485.1 Thermoanaerobaculia bacterium
GGCGGTTCCGCGGTCGAGAAGAGCCGCGGAACCGCCGCGAGAATCCCGGAGCTGTCTCCGGTGCGGGGTCACCAGTGCGGGACCGGGATGGGAATCGGCACGCTTTGAATCACGAAATGCGGGAACGGGAACGCGACGAACACCCGATGCCTTCGATAGCGCGGGTACGGATACGCGTAGTAATCGGGGGCGTAGCCGTAAGCATAGGGCGCGTAGTCGTACGCGTAAGGCTGGTAGTAGCCGTAGCCGCCGCCGTACTAATGGCCGCCGCGGTAGTACTCGCGATGGCCGCCGTAACCGCCGCGCCGCTCGTAACCGCCCTGGCGGCCGTAGTCGCCACCGCGATGGCGATCGCCGCCGCCGTCATAGCTGCGGCTTTCCTGCCGCCGGCCGGAATCGTGGCCCCGGTATCCCTGAGCATTCGCCGACCCCGCGCCGAAAGCGAGAAGAGCTCCGGAAACGACGGCGGCGAGAACGAGTTTCTTTCCTTCCATAGTGACCTCCGGCCCGGAGTCATCGCAACGTCGGTGCCATTCCACCCGGCTCGATGAATCCCGACAACCATTTGTCCGTCAGCGGTTTACGAGCACCCGAAGAGGCGGTCTCGGTTCCCGTCTGTCCGCCCGGTTCGATGCCCGCCCTCGACGGGTGACAGCCGGCACGTTCGATGCAGCGCGATTCACCGTGAGAAAACTTCTCCTTCTCCCGCTCCTGGCACTCGTCTCCGGCTGCGCGCGAACCGACTCGCGGATCTCCGACCACGTCAAGAGCCGGATCTCCCGCGAGCCCGGAATCTCGTCGCAGGCGATCTCGGCGGACACCCGAGACGGCATCGTCACGCTTTCCGGAACGGTCGAATCTCCCGAGCAGAAGGAACAGGCTCTTCGGACGGCCCGGGAAACGGCCGGCGTCCGCTCGGTCATCGACGAGATCCACGTGACCTCGGCCGCGGGACCCGGAGAGGTCAGCGCGAACGCCCCGAGCTCGCTCACCGGAGCGATGCCGCCGGGTGGGAGGAGCCCCGCCGCGGCTCCGCCGACGAAATCGGGGACCGACACTCCCCCGCCGCCATAGGCCGGCACAGACCCCGGAAGCGCGTGCGCGATCCGGGACGTCTGGCCCTTCCTCACATCACCGACCCGCCCCGGAAGCCGCTCGCTGATGCGCCGCGGCCGTGGTCGCGCTCGTCACCACGAAGACGTTGAACTCGGGTCCCGTCCCGGGCGGCGTCTTCCACCCCACCGGGCGGGCCGGCGGAAACGCCCGCAGCGGCACGTTCACCCCGGCTCCGCGATACACGCCCGCGGCCACCGGCGTCCCGTAGAAATCCTGGGCATTCCGGATTTCGAAGCGATCGCCGCCGCGGAGTACCGCGGAGAGATCGACGACAGCCGCGGGACGCCGATCGGCGTTGAACACCGTCACGATCGCACGACCCTTCTCGTAGCGGTCGGGCCGCACGAAAACCGCCGAGCCGATCGGCTGGCGGACGTATCGGTTGCCGGGAAATCGACCGGCGTCGAGGTTTGCGAGGCTCGCGAACACCGTGTTCCCCGAAAAATCGACGACGCCGTTCTTCGGGTTCATCCGCACCTCGCCGTTGACGACGACGTTGTCGCGGACGACCGCGCGATCGACTCCCCGCCCGTACGGGTCGTATCCGAGATTGATCTGCGTGCCTCGACCGCCCGAATACCAGAGGAGATTCCCCACGATCCGGGTGTTCGCCGCCACGCGACCTCCCCCGACGAGGATGTTGTTGGCGGGGTCGCCGACGGGGGTGCCGTTCTCGAAGATCGTGTTTCCCTCGATGTCGAGATTGTCGAGCCCCGCCTTCGCGCTGCCGTAGGCCTGGATTCCGTTGTCGAAGTTCTCGAAGATGACGTTGTCGACGATCCGCTTCGTCCCCACGACGTTCTGCACGTAGATTCCGTGTCCGTGGCCCCGGTCGGGCGCCGTCCATCCGTTGTAGTAGACGAGACATCCGGAGACCTCGAGATCGATCGCTTCCTTCCAGAGCGCGACCGAGGCGAGATCGTGAGCGACGAGGTCGATGAGCTTCAACCCGGCACCCGTCGCCCCCGTCTCCTCGGTCTCGAGGATCCCGCGCGGCACGTCGGTCGGATACGGGCCTTCCTGCCGCGACACGCGGAGCGCGGCGGAGCTCGTCACCTCGAAATCCCGGTACCAGGCGTCGTGGCCCGAGATCTTGAGCGTCCCGTCGATCGTCGCGCGCGCCGAGGGAGCGGCGCGAACGACGACCGGAGCGCCGGGGCGGCCCCGCAGCGCGGCGCGGAACTCGCCGCGGTAAACCCCGGCGAGGAGGAGCACCGTGTCGCCCGGATGCACGCGGGCGGGCTGCGCGAGCGCCGTCGCGAGGTCCCACGGGCGCCGGCGACTCCCGTCGCCCGACGGAGTTCCGTCCGGCGCGGCGAAGAACTCGGAAGCCGGCGCCGCCGCGGCGGACGCGAGCGCCACGGCCGTGGCGAGCACGCGAAGAGCGATCGTTTTCAGCGCCGGCCCACGGCTGCAAGCGGCGTGCCCCGCGCTCGGGGCACGCCGCTCCCGGTTCCTTCCGCCGGCTAGGCCGGTCCCTTCCGGTCCGCGGGAGCCGGGCCGGTGGTCGGAGACGGCCCCGTGGGTGCAGGCGTCGGAGCGGGAGCCGGAGGGGGAGCCGGCGACGGCGAAGGCGACGGGGACGGCGACGGGGAAACGGAGCCGAGGGGGAGGAGGACGAACACGTTGAACTCCTCCGACGGGGAAGGAGCGGCCCAACCGACGGGCGCGGCGACCGTCAGCCCGTGCATCGGGACCGCGATCGGCTTCCCGTCGTAGGTTCCCGAGGCGACGGGCGCGCCGTAGAAATCGCGCGCGTTCCGGATTTCCCAGCTCTGTCCCGCCGCCAGGACTCCGGAGACGTCCGCGTCGACGAACGGCGCGCCGGCGCCGGTATACGCGATGATCGTCGCGCGCCCCGGCTCGTAGGCGTTCGGCCGGACGAACGCGACGCTGATGCCGGGATGCGACCAGAGATAGGAGTTCTGCGGAAACTCGGCGGCGTTCCATCCGAAGATCGACGAGTAGATCGTGTTCTGCGTCATGACGGTGCCGGAATTGGAGGCGTTCTGCTTGATCACCCCGTTGACGAAAGCGTTCCCGGTGACGACGGCGTCGGACGTGCCCCGTCCCAGGTCCGCGTATCCGAGGTCGATGTCGTTGCCGTTGCCCCACTGGGAGAAATACACGAAATTGTCGGTCAC
This sequence comes from Thermoanaerobaculia bacterium, assembly GCA_035717485.1. Lineage (NCBI taxonomy): Bacteria > Pseudomonadati > Acidobacteriota > Thermoanaerobaculia > Thermoanaerobaculia bacterium. The sequence continues at coordinate 3,261 of DASTIQ010000184.1, forward strand.
GACCGGCCGGTGCGCGACGACGCCGCCGCCGATCGTGATGTTGTCGGCGGGCGAATTCACGATCTCGCCGTTGCCGAAGATGGTGTTGCCGTCGATCGTGATGTCGTCGAGGAAGGAGTTCTCGGTGCCGTAGACCTGGATGCCGTTGCAGAAGTTCTGGAAGATCACGTTGTCGCGGATCGTCTTGGTCCCTTCGCGGTTCTGCACGTAGAGACCGTGGCCGTGGCCGCGGTCGGGCGCCGTCCAGCCGTTGTCGGAGATGAGCGAGCCGTAGAACTCGACGTTCGTCGCCTCCTTCCAGAGGCCGACGTCCTGGACGTCGTGGATGACGAGATTGATGAACTTCAGCCCGTCGCCGGTGCGGGAGGACTGCTCGGTCTGGACGTTTCCGCGTCCGATGTCGGTCGGGTTCGAGCCGGTCTGCCGCGAGACCCGGTTCGGATCGGAGCTCGTGATCTCGAAGCCCCAGTACCAGGCGTACGAGCCCGCGACCGTGAAGATCGATTTCCAGCCGGAATCGCCGCCGTCGATCGTCGCGCGTTCTCCGGGGTACTGGCGCACGACGATCGGGGCGTCGGCGGTGCCGTTCAGATTCGCCGTGTACGTGCCGCGATAGGTTCCGCCCCGAAGCCAGATCGTGTCTCCGGGGCGAACGGAGGCCGGCTGCGCGAGCGCGGTCGCGAGGTCCCACGGATGATCGGCGTCGCCCGGGGCGTCGGGCGAACCGTTCGGCGAGACGTAGAAGTCCGAGGCGCCCGCCGCGATGGCGGCGGCGAGCGTCAGCAGAACGAGACCGAGAGTTTTCATGTCGGGGTTTCCTTTGGGTTGATGAGGGTGAGGGTTTTGCCGGCAGCGGCCGGCGGGATGACGAGGGAAAGACTCGGAAACGACGAACGATCTCGGACGATGGGTTTGTCAAAGAGCTCCGATGGAGTTTCGCGCGGGGTTGCTGCTGAAGGGCGAGATGGTACTGCGCCGGCAGCGAGTCAGAAAGGGGGTTTCTGCGAAATTAAATTTCATGCCAGGAACCGCCGGATATACTGACCGCCCCGGATGACAGCCTCGGTCCTTCTCCTCGCCGCCAGTCTCGCCGCGAAGGGGAATTCGCGATTTCCGGCGGCCTCCGGCCGCTGGGAGTTCACGACCACCTTCGCGATGGGAGGGCTCCCGGTCGCGCCTCCGCCGCGCACGGTCGAACGCTGCCTCGAGGGGCGGGACGATCCCGCGGCTCTCCTCGCCGAAATCGGCGCTCCCCCCGGCGACTGCCGGACCGACGGGTGGGCGGCCGAGGGGCGCGCGGTCCGCTGGACCGCGGCGTGCGAAGGACGTTACCGGGGACCCGGCACCGGCCGGCTCGCCTTCGACGGCGAACACGGCGAAGGGGAATTCACGATCGAGATCGAGGATGGCCGCGGAACGAAACATCCGGTGCGCTACCGGATCGAGGCGGCGAGGCGCGGAGCGTGCTCGCCGTGAAGCGCTGCTGGGTCGGGGTCGATCTCGGGGGAACCAAGATCCTCGCCGGCGTGTTCTCGCCGCGCGGACGGTGGCTCGGCCGATGCAAGCGGGCGACGCCCTTCGCCTCCCCGGGGAAGGCGCTGATCGCCGCGATCGGGGAAGCGATCGAAGGCGCCATCGCCCACGCCGGCGTCACCCAAAAGGCCGTCGGAGGGATAGGTCTCGGATGTCCCGGGCCTCTCGACCCGGAGCGCGGCGTGATCCTCCGGACGCCTCATCTCGCGGCGCGCCGCGTCGTCCTCGGGCCGGCGATCGCCGGACGCTTCGGCAAGCCCGTCGTCCTCGAAAACGACGTTCACATGGCGATGCGCGGCGAGTGGCGGATGGGCGCCGGACGAGGGTTCCGGAACCTCGTCGGCCTCTGGATCGGGACGGGGGTCGGCGGCTGCGTGATCTCGGAAGGCCGCGTCGTGACCGGGGTCAACCGGAACGCCGGCGAGCTGGGTCACATGATCGTCGACGCGTCCCGAGCCCGCCCGGGAAGCGACGCGGGCTCGCTCGAATGGGAGGCGTCGAAATCGGGGATCGTCCGCTGGCTCCGCCGGCAGATCCGCGGCGGCCGGCGCTCGGTCCTCCGAAGCCGCGCGTTCGGTCCGGCGCGCCTCCACAGCCGCGACCTCGGGGACGCGTACCGCGCGGGAGACCGGCTCGCCGTCGAGGCCGTCGAGCGATCGGCGCGGCACGCCGGGATCGCGATCGCGAATCTCTTCGACGCGCTCGCCCCGGAGGTCTTCGTCCTCGGCGGCGGGATCGTCCAGGACGTCGGGGGAAGCTACGTCCGGCTCGCGCGCGAAGCCGCGATCGCGCACGCGTTCTCGACCGAGCTCGCGCGCCCGCGGGTCGTCGCGTCGATCCTGCACGAAGCGGCGGGGCCGCTCGGCGCCGCGCTCGCGGCGATGGAAGCGGCGCGAAGAGCCTCCCGATAGCCGGAAGGATCGATCCCTCGCGGCGCCGCCGGCGTCCGGCTCCCGAGCTTGGAAATTGCGTCCCGGTGCGATAGCCTTCACGCCAATTTAACGAGGTTTCATACGACCCGTCGAATCGTCATCGGTGCGGCCGGTTCGATCGCCCGAACGACAGCCCTCACTGCCCTCGCCGCCGGGATTCTCCTCGCGGCGGCCTGCGGCAGAGGCGGGCGGAATGGCGGGCGCCCGAACGTCCTTCTCGTCACGATCGACACCGTTCGCGCCGATCACCTCGGCGCCTACGGATACCGCGAGGCCGAGACGCCGAACCTCGATCGGCTCGCCGCGGAAGGGCTGCGCTTCGACGAGGCGATCAGCGCGGTTCCGCTGACTCTCCCCTCGCATGCGACGATCCTCTCGGGCCTTCTGCCGCCGCATCACGGGCTGAGGAACAACGGCGCCGGCCGGTTCCCCGCCTCGCGCGAAACGCTCGCGACCCGGCTCTCCGCGGCCGGGTATCGAACGGGAGCGTTCGTCGGCGCCTACGTCCTCGACCACCGTTTCGGGCTCGCCCGCGGCTTCGACCGGTACGACGACGAGATCGCGCGCGACCCGGCCGCGCCCAGCGCGCTCGAAGCGGAGCGCCCCGGGCGCGAAGTCGTCGACCGCGCGCTCGGCTGGCTCGGGGAAAACGATCCCCGCCCGTTCTTCGCCTGGGTTCACCTCTACGACGCCCACGCCCCGTACGACCCGCCCGAACCGTTCAAGTCCCGCCACGCCGGACGTCCCTACGACGGCGAGGTCGCCTCCGTCGATTCGCAGGTCGGCCGCCTCCTCGACTGGATCGCTTCGACCGGGCGCGGCGGCACCACGATCGTCGCGGTCGCGGCCGACCACGGCGAGGCCCTCGGGGAGCACGGCGAGCTGACTCACGGCTTCTTCGTGTACGAGGCCACCCTGCACGTTCCCCTTCTCCTGCGGGCGCCCCGTCTGTCGCCGCGCGCCGTCGCGACTCCCGTCAGTCTCGCCGACCTCGCGCCGACGCTCGCCGGTCTGGCCGGAACGCCGCTGACGGGCGCTCTGGACGGACGGGATCTCTCGCCGATTCTGCGCCGGGGCGCCGAACCGGCCGCCGCGGACCTCTATTCGGAGACGGAATACCCGCGCATTTTCGGCTGGAGCGGTCTCTCCGCGCTCCGGCGGAAGAACCTGAAATACATCGAAGCCCCCCGGCCGGAGCTCTACGACCTCGCGCGGGATCCGAAGGAGGCGCGAAGCCTCGGCGCCGCGCCACGAACCGATCTTGCGGCCGCGATCGCGGTGTTTCGGCGCGATGCGCTCGTCCCCGAAAAGCCGCCGTCCGCCGGCGACCGCGAGTCGGCCGCGAAGCTCGCGTCGCTCGGCTACATATCGGGATCGCCCTCCGCCGCGGAGAATTCCACCCTCCGGGATCCGAAGGACGTCGTCGCCGCGTTTCGCCAGTTCGAGGACGCGCACTGGGATCTCGTCGGCGGACGCGTCGAGCCGGCGCGACAGAAGCTCCTCGCGGCGCTCCGGTCCGATCCCGACAACCCGGTGTTCCTCGATTCTCTCGGGCTTTCGTACCGGAGGCTCGGCGACTTCGACGCCGCGATCCGGGCGTACCGGCGCGCGGTCGCGCTCTCGCCCGGCGACGCCGACACCCGCTACGACCTCGCCGTGACGCTGAAGGAAGCGGGACGGATCGACGAAGCGTTGTCCGCCGCGCAGGACGCGCTGCAGCACGACGCGTCGAGTCCCGAGGCGATCGACATCCTCGGCATCGCGCTCCTCGCGAAAGGACGGCCGGAGGAGGCGCTCGCTCAGTTCGATCGGGCCGCGGCGCTCGATCCGCGCGACGCCCGGACCCAGAACAACCGGGGCAACGTCCTTCGCCAGTTGAAGCGTCCCGCGGAGGCGGAAGCCGCGTACCGGCGCGCGATCGCCCTCGCCCCCCGATACGCGGAGCCGTGGAACGGGCTGGGCACTCTCGAGGTCGACGACCGCCGCTTCGCGGAGGCCGTCGCGAGCTTCGATCGGGCGATCGCGCTCGCGCCGGACGATCACGAGGCGAGGCTCAACCGCGGCATCGCGCTGGAGATGGCCGGAGACCTCCCTTCGGCCGAGTCCGCGTATCGGGACTTTCTGCACGCCGCGTCGAACGATCCTCGCTTCCTCCGGGAATGTCAGGTCGCCAGCCAGTTGATCGCGCGACTGGCTCGAAGAGAGTCGAGAGTTCCAGAACCCGAAAGGAGGTGACCCGGACCCCTTTTTCGGACCGATGAGAGATTTTTGAGAAGGAGATTAGACCCGATGCGACAGACATTTCGGATCCTCTCCCGGAGCGCGGGGGCCCTGGCCCTGGCCGCGCTCCTGACCTCCCCGGCGGGACTCCGGGCCCAGGGCACGAACGCGACGTTGACGGGGCGCGTGCTCGACCAGAACGGTGCGGGGCTGCCCGGCGTGAGCGTCACGGCGACGTCGCCGGACACCGGGTTTACCCGCGGGGACACCACGGCGCAGGACGGCGCCTACACGATCGCCGCGATCCCGGCGGGGAGCTACACGGTCACGTATGCGATCTCCGGTTTCAAGACCGTCGAGCAGAAGAACGTGGAAATGAACGTCGCGACGACGCGCACGCTGAACGTCACGATGCAGGTCTCCGCGGTCGCCGAGATGATCACCGTCACCACGGAAGCCCCCCTCGTGCGGACCGATCCCGCCATCGGGGCCATCATCAGCCAGAAAGAGCTGCAGACCCTGCCGCTCAACGGCCGCCAGTTCGCCAACGTGGCCGTCCTCGCCCCGGGGACGCAGCTCGCGTACAACACGGATCCCACCAAGCCCGGCCAGCTGACCGTCCAGCTCGACGGCGGCAGCGGCCGCAACGTCAACTACATCATGGACGGCGGCGACAACACCGACGACACGATCGGCGGCGCGCTGCAGAACTTCTCGCTCGAGAGCGTCCAGGAGTTCAAGATCCAGACCCAGCAGTACAAGGCCGAGTACGGGCGCTCGACGGGAGGCGTGCTGAACGTCGTCACCAAGAGCGGCTCGAACGAATTCCACGGCAGCGGCTTCGAGTACTTTCGCGACAAGAGCCTGAATTCCGAGACGCAGAGCGAGAAGAACGCGAACTCGGGAAAGTCCGATTACCGCCGGAACCAGTACGGCGCCTCGCTCGGCGGACCGATCGTCAAGGACGTCGCGCACTTCTTCGTGACCGCGGAGAGGACCGAGCAGAGAACGAACATCATCCAGGACACGGGAGGCGTTTTTCCCGAGCTCGACGGCAAGCCCGTCGAGACGCCGTTCCGCGACGACCTGCTGGCCGCGAAAGTCACGGCCGACATCTCGGCTTCCCAGTTCCTGCAGGTCCGGTACGGGTACCAGAAGAACTCCCAGCTCTACGGTGTCTACTCGAATCACACGCCCGACTCCTTCGGAACCATCTCGAACAAGTACTCTTCGAGTCTCGCCGGGCTCCAATCTCAGCTCGGGCAGAACGCGTTGAACGAGTTCGTCTTCCAGTACACGAAATTCGACAACGCGATCACGCCGAACTCGGATCACCCGACGATTTACTTCGCGAGCGGCGTTCTCTCCGGCCAGAATCCGAACACGCCTCAGACCACGCGGCAGACGAAGTACCAGTTCAAGGACGACGTCACGTATTCCGCGGACTGGCACGGCAGCCATGACCTCAAGTTCGGCGTCAACTTCGTCCACGAGCCCACTCTCGCGGGCGACTTCTCGGTCGGGACCGCGGCGCCGACGTACATCCTGAACGGCGACTCGCTCGATTCCTCCGTCGCGTCGATCACGCAGAACGGCGGCTTCAGCGGGTACAGCAGCCCGAAGAACATCTACGACGTGTACGTCCAGGACGACTGGAGGCCGTCTCCCCGGCTCACGGTCAACGTCGGGTTGAGGTACGACCTGAACCTCGGCTACGACCTGAATCAGTCCTCGAACCAGATCTGCCAGGAGCTGTCGACGCAGACGCAGTTCAACGATGCCAGCTACTACCAGGATTTCCGGGGCTGGGACTGCAAGCT
>DASTIQ010000185.1 GCA_035717485.1 Thermoanaerobaculia bacterium
AAAGCAAGGGGAACGATGGCCGCGGCGCCGCTATGCCGAAACCGGGCCGGCCGGCCCGCTCGCGCTCCGGCTCCTCGCGCGTGCGTGGATCAGCAGCAGCTCGTAGATTCCCGCGCCCAGGAGATACACGACCGAGACTCCGAGGCCCACCCCCCGGGGCGTCCAGCCTGGGTGATCGAGCGCCTTGCCGGTCGCGAGCATCGACGCCGAGATCGTGAGCGTCACGAGCGCCTGGTCGGCCGCGAAGACGCGGCCGCGAACGCGGTCGTTCGTCTCCTGCTGCAGGAGCACCGTCGAGAGGACCCAGGTGATCGCGGTCCCGATCCCCGAACCGACGAGGAGGAGGAAGGCGAGGAGAGCGGAATGCGCCACCGAGGCCGCGGCGAGAAATGCTCCGCAGACCAGGAATCCCCAGGCGAGCGTCCGCCGCGCGGCGGGGCCCTGCGTGCTTCCCCACCGCCGCGCGACGAACGGCCCGATCCCCGTCCCGATGCCGCGGGCGGCGAACAGGAACCCGATCCCTCCGGCGGCCGTCTTCCCGAATCGGAAAACGCGCTCGCCCCAGATCGCGAGAACCAGCCCCGTCCCGCCGGCGAGACCGAGGAGAGCCTTCGAGCAGAGGACCGGAAGGAGGGCCGGCGCGCGGAGCGCCTCGCGCACGCCGGCGATGAAGCCCCGCTGGGAAGGATGGGGGTGAGATTCGATCGGAGGGATCGCCGCGCGGAACACGAACCACGCCGACCAGAGATAGCTCGCCGAGTTGAGCAGGAAGGCCGTCCGTTCGCCGAAGAGCGCGGTCAGGAGTCCGCCGATCGCCGCTCCGGCGGCGAGCATCACCGACCAGGTCGTCGCCGTCAGCGCATTGGCGGCGACCAGCCCTTCGGGCCTCACGACACGCGGAGTCACGGCGTTCCTCGCCGGCTCGAAAAACGACGAGATCGCCATCTGGACGAAGGTCGCGGCGTACACGATCCAGATCCGCCCCGGCCGGTCCACCAGGAGAAACGCCAGGACGACGCCGGCGCGGGCGACGTCGGCGGCGATCATGACGAGCTTTCTCGGCAGGTGGTCCACCACGCGTCCCGCGAGCGGCGACACGAGGAAGACGGGGACCATCTGGAGGACGTAGAAGATTCCCGCCGCGCTCCCCGAACCGGTCAGGCGCAGGAGCAGCGACAGCACGGCCACCTGGTTGAACCAGTCGCCGAGCAGGCTCCCGACCTGGCCGATCCAGATCCTCCGGAAGTCGGGATTCTCGCGGAGCACCGCGGAATAGCTGGAGGAAGAGCGGGCGGCGGCGGACATGGGAGCGGGATATTACGCCACGGCCGGCATGCGGCGGCAGACCCATGAAGCCGGAGACGGCGTCGTCGCCGCGCGCCCGGCAATGACGAGGGACGCCGGATCCGGCGCCTCCGGTCGACCGCACGCCGAAGCGCGGCGAGACGCGAGCCCGACGGGATGCGGATCGCCCGCGACGCACAGGACATGCGCTGGCATGTGTGAATTCAGGAAGAGTCGAAGGCGAGCTTGCGGTCCCTAAATCTGGACCTGGCCGCGTATCTCCATCACCTGCTCCGGCGGCAGCGAAAAGAACGCCGTGGCGCTTCGCGAGTTGTTCGACATGATCGAGAACAGCTTCTCGCGCCAGAGCGCCATTCCGGGATGTTCCTCGGAGGGAAGGATCGTTTCCTTCCCGAGGAAGAACGTCGCTTTGGAGAGCTCGAGCGCCAGCCCGGGAGCCTTCACTTTCCGAAGGGTCCGGATGAGGTCGGGGTCCTCCATGAACCCGAAATGGATGACGATCCGGAAGAATCCGTTCGCGAACTTCTCGACCTTCACCCGCTCGCGCTCACGCACCCGCGGCACGTCCTCGGTCAGGATCGTCAGCAGGACGACCTGCTCCTGGAGCACGTGGTTGTGGCGAAAGTTGTTCAGGAGCGCCGGCGGGATCACGTCGGGAATCATCGACATGTAGACGCCGGTCCCCGGCACCCGCACGGGCTTTCCCTTCTCCGCGTCGGCGATGAACTGCTCGACGCCGCAGAGCCGGCGGCGGAGCTGGACGTTCAACAGACGCCGCCCGCGTCGCCAGGTCGTCATGATCGCGAAGACCACGAGCGCCACCACGAGCGGGAACCAGCCGCCGCTCCAGACCTTCACGAGGTTCGCGCCGAGGAACGAGAGGTCGAAGACGAGGAAGAGGACCGTGACGAGGAAGGCGATGCCGGTTTTCCAGTGGAGACGGTCGCGCGCGACGAAGTACGCGAGCACCGTCGTGATCACCATCGTCATCGAGACCGCCACCCCGTAAGCGGCGGCCAGGTTGTTCGAAGTCCGGAACCCGAGAACCAGCCCGATCGTCGAAAGCATGAGGACCCAGTTGAGGCCGGGGATGTAGATCTGACCGATCTCTTCGGGGGAGGTGTGGACGATCCGGACGCGCGGCAGGTAGCCGAGCTGCACCGCCTGGCGCGTGAGGGAGAACGCGCCCGAGATGATCGCCTGCGACGCGATGATCGTCGCCATCGTCGCGAGCAGGACGAGCGGATAGAGCGCCCAGCCGGGGGCGAGGAGGTAGAAAGGGTTCTCGGCGGCCGCGGGGCTCGAGATGAGGAGCGCGCCCTGTCCGAAGTAGTTGAGGACGAGCGCCGGACCCACGAAGGAGAACCAGTCGATCTGGATCGGCTTTTCCCCGAAATGGCCGAGATCCGCGTAAAGAGCCTCTCCTCCCGTCGCGACGAGAAAGATCGCGCCGAGGACGAGGAACCCGTGAAAGCGGTTGCGCGCGAAGAAAGACACGGCGTGCGCCGGGTTCAGGGCGGCGACGACTCCGGGGTGCCGGAGGATGCCGCTGACCCCGAGCAGCGCGAGAGTCGAGAACCAGACGAGCATCACCGGGCCGAAGATGCGGCCGATCGATGCGGTGCCCCGCTTCTCGAAAAGGAAGAGTCCGACGAGGATCACGACCGTGATCGGCACGACCGCCGCTCCGAACACCGGCGTGGCGACGTGGAGACCCTCGACGGCGGAGAGGACCGAGATCGCCGGCGTGATGATTCCGTCACCGTACAGCAGCGCCGCGCCGAAGACTCCGACGGTGACGAGGAACATGCGGACGCGGCGGCCCGTCTTTCCCCCGCGAACGAGTCCCATCAGCGCCAGGATGCCGCCCTCTCCCCGGTTGTCGAGGCGCAGGACGTACACGTGGTACTTGACGGTCACGATGACGACGAGCGACCAGAAAACGAGCGAGAGGATGCCGAGGACGTTCTCCGGCCGGAGAGGAATCGCATGGAGACCGGAAAAACACACCTTCAGGGCGTACAGCGGGCTCGTGCCGATGTCTCCATAGACGACTCCGAGGGCGCTCAGGCACAACAGGAAGAGGCGGCGCCCGGAGGGGACCGCCGCCGCCATCGCGGGGGGAACTCCCCGGACCTTCGATTCGAGGTCGGTCGACGACATGCGAGGCGAATTAGAGCAGGAATCGCGCCGGAATGCCGCGCGTCCGGCGGAGGAGAACTACCCGGCGATCCGGCCCCGAACGCGCACCGTCACGATCCGGAACCGCGGGTCGTCGGTCTCGATCGTGATCGTCCCGTCCAGAGGACCCGGCCGGACCGGCTGCCGGAATCGGGCCTCGACCTGAAACGAGGCGCTCGGACTCCCGGCCGGATCGGCCTTCAGGTCGAGCCCCGGGACGTCGGACGCGATCCGGAGGATCCGGAAGGTTCCCGACCGTTTCTTGACGAAGAAGCTCTGCGAAAGAAGGGGATCTCCTCCGGGCCCCCGGCGCAGGGCGGAGAGAGGAACGCTTCCGAAATCGACGTCGTCCGGGTTCGCGTAAAGATCCGCCTTGACGAACAGGTGGACGGGAATCGTGACGCGGCCGATCGAGGAGTCGTCGCTGTCGATCGCGAGGGTTTCGTCGTAGTGTCCCGGAGGGAGATCGGGAGCGGCGCGGACGTCGAGCCGCCAGCTCTTCCCCGCTTCGCTCGGATCGAGCTTCGCCCGGAAGTGGGCGCCTTCGCCGGAGAGGAGGCGAAGGGAGACGGGCTTCTCCGCCCGGAGCGTCAGGTCCCGATGGAGATCCTCCCCGCGAAACGTCGAAAGGAACACGGCGGGCATCGGGTCGATTTCGAGCGGCCCCTCGACGCGGCCGGAAAGCGCGAGCGCGATCGGAGGCGCCGACGGATCGTTCGTCGAGATCTGCGCCACACCGTCGACCGTCCCCTGCACGCGGTCGGTCTTCCATTCGATCGTGATCGTGCCGTCCGCGCCCGGATCGAGCGGCGGAGAGGTCCGGCAGGTCATTCCCGGCATCGACAGTTCGGCGCCCGTGAACGCGAGACGCGCGCTTCCGGAGTTGTGAACGGCGAACGCGTGAACGACCTTCTCGCCGCGCCGCACCCGCCCGAAGTCGAACCGCGGTCGAGGCACGATCGCGCCCGTCGGGGCGGACGGGGCCGCGACCGCGAGCCCCGCGCCCAGAAGCCATCCCGTGACGCCGAGGAAGAGGAAGGGGCGGGCTTTCGCCCGCCCTCCGAAAACCGAAACGTTCATTACTGCGGGTAGAAGCGGATCTGGGCCAGCCGCAGACCGTTGTTGCTGTACTGCCAGACGTAGTCCTGGAGAGCGGGGTCGAAGAGGGAGAGGTTGCCGCACGTGAGGACCCCGCCGAGGTCGAAGCAGACGTCCTGCAGACTGGTGAGCTGAGTCGTGACGTTCTGGAAGGTCTGCTTTCCGCTCCCGCGGCTGAGAGAGACGACGTTGTCGCCGGTATTGCAGATCAGCGCGCCGGTGTCGTCGTAGGCGCAGGTCGTCATCGTCGCGGAGCCTCCCGGTTGACCGAGCGCGCGCGCCCAGACGGTGTAGGCCTCCTGAACGGTGCCGTTGACGCAACCGGAGTCGGTCGTCACGAGCGTGTTGCACGGGAGCTGGAAAACCGCGCCGTTCTGGCCTCGGCCGATCTGCGCGCCGGCGCAGTTGTACGCGGCATCGAACCCGTTGGCGTCGCAGACCTGGAACGGACCCTGGGTCAGCCAGATGTTGCTCTCGACCGGATCGGAAGGCTTCTTGGTGCCGAGCGCGACGAAATCGTGTGTCCGTCGCCGCCGGTCATGGGATCCGTCTTCGGGTTCTCCACGCCGATGATGTTCAGGTTGTAGTGGGCGCCGCTCGGTGCGCCGTTTCCGGTCGTGGCCGTCGACTGCAGAATCGAGCTTCGCGACGAATCGCCGGCGAACGCCGGGAAGGCGGTGAGACAGAGCACTCCCGCCAAACTGAAGATCAGTTTATTCATGAAACCCCGTGGAATCCGGATTGATGAGTAATGGAGCTTCTTCGCCGACCCGGTTTCCACATCTCCTACGCGGGAAAAATTGTCGGCGGAGAAGCTCTATCGAGAACGCCCCGCAAGATCTCCGTACGCGATTACGTCATCGGCAACCTCCTTCCCTTCGGTCGTGATCCTGAAACGAAGTTAGCACGCGAAGCGCGAATGGGAACCCCATAACATCGTCCGAGCGGCGGTTTCCTGAATTGTTGCCGGATTTCCGTCTGCGCCCCGCCACCGTACCGTGGCGTAGGTCGGAGGAGTACGACGGTCGAGGACGCGCGTATCCGCTCGATGGATGGCCGCGCTTACTGTTTGATCAACGCGTCGATGTTGTCCGTCACCTGCGCCGAATCCCAGTCGATCGCGTTGGCGAGGTGGTACAGCACCTTTCCGCTGCGGTCGGCGATGTACGTCTCGGGGAACTTCGTCGTCCCGAACTTGTGC
>DASTIQ010000186.1 GCA_035717485.1 Thermoanaerobaculia bacterium
CGAGCCCGTACTTGGCGAAGACCTCCGCTTCGGTGACGGCATCCTTCCACTCCGCCTCCTCGGCGCGCATCCGGCGGACGGCCGTGTTCTCGAGAGCGGGCGCGGGCGCCGCCGGGTGCGCCGAAGGGGCGACGCGCGGAACGGAGGGGCCCGCCGGGACCGGAACCGCCACTGGAGGGGACGCCGCCGGCGGAGCCTCCGCCTCCGGAGTTTCCTGGAGAAGCGACTCGGCGAACTCCACGACGAGCTCCTGGACCTCCTCCTCGGCAGCGGCGGGAGCCGGCGCGGCGACGCCGGCGCGGGTTCGCGCCTCGGCGTTCTCGGGGTCGATTTCGAGGACTTCTCGATACCGGCGGGAGGCGCCTTCGCGGTCGCCGGCGTCCCACGCGGTTCGCGCGAGCGCGTTCAGCGTCTCGAGCGTCTTCGCACGGTCGCCGCCGATCCGGTAGAGCTCGAGGAGCTTCTCCTGGAGCGCGGGAAACGGCGGATTCGCGAGGGGCACCAGCATCCCGATCGCCTTCTTCACCGAGCCGGCACGGACGGCCTGATCGACGAGCGGCAGCAGCGCCTCGAAGGAGCCCTGGAAGTCGTGGTCGCTCGCGCGGAGACGCGCGACGAACTGGCGCGCCGCCGCGTGGCCGTGGTCGAACGCGATCGCGGCTTCCGCCGCCTTCCGCGCGTCCTCGGTGTTCTTCGTCGCGAGGAGCGCCTCGGCGAGAAGCATCATCGTGTCGGCGTCGCGCGGCTGCGACTGGAGGAGGAGCACCGCCGCCTCGGCGTTCCCGCCGTCGAGCATCGACCGCACCAGGTCGTGCAGCACCTTGCGGTCGCCGGGGCGGATCTTCAGCGCCTTCTGGTAGACCGCCACCGCCTCGTCGATCGCGCCGCGCTTGACCAGCATCGAGCCGATCACGCCGTACTGCATGAGCGCCTGGTCCGACTCTCCGGCCGAGATCAGGAGATCGGCGAGGCGCACCGGAATCTTGATGTCGTTCGGATCGGCGGCCGCCATCTTCCGGTACACCGCGATCGCCTCGGGGAGCTGATTCAATTTCAGGTGGTGGTCCGCGAGGATCTGGTACTGCGACCGCGCCTCGGGAACGAGACCCTGCTTGTGGTAGAGGTCGGCGAGGTAGTCGTAGATCTCCAGCTTCGAGGGGTCGATCTTGTTGATCTTCTTGTAGATCGCGATCGCCTTGAGGAAGAAGCCGTCGCGGGCGTAGTGCTCGGCGATCCGGGTGAAATGCGGCAGCGAATCCATCGGCCGGTTCAGCAGCACGTAGATGTCGCCCACCTTGTTCAGCACGAGGATGTCGTTCGGGTTCTCCTCGAGGAGGCGCACGTACTCCTTGAGCGCCGCGTCGTACTTTCCCTTGGCGAGGAGCTTCTCGGCGGTCGCGAGGACGGCGTCGCGGCGCAGCGCCATCAGACGGCCTCTCCGTCCGGAATCACGCCGTGGAAGGAAAGGCGATGCTCGGGGCAGGGACCGAGCCGCGCGAGGATCTCGCGGTGCTCGGCGACCGCGTACCCCTTGTGGCGCTCGAACGCGTACGCGGGGTAGCGCCGCGCGAGATCGTCCATCAGGGCGTCCCGATGGACCTTGGCGACGATCGACGCGGCCGCGATCGAGATCGAGCGCGCGTCGCCGTGGACGATCGGAATCTGGCGTCCCGCCCAGCCGGGAACGAGGAATGCATCCGTCAACACGATCTCCGGCGCCGGGTCGAGCTCGCACAGCGCGCCCTTCATCGCCGCGAGCGAAGCTTTCCGGATGTCGGTGTCGTCGATCTCGCGCACCGAGACGACGGCGACGGCGCTCGCGACCGCCCGGCGCCGCACGACGGCGGCGAGCGCCTCGCGTTCGTCCGCCTCCAGCTTCTTCGAGTCGTCGATTCCGGGCCACCAGAACCCGGGAGGGAGGATGACCGCCGCCGCGACGACCGGTCCGGCGAGGCATCCGCGCCCGACCTCATCGGTTCCCGCGATCAGGCGATATCCGCGCCGGAAGAGCTGGTTTTCCGGTGCGGCGAGGGAGGAGAGCCGTCCCAGCTCCCACAGCAGCGCCGCGGTCCACTTGTCGCGCGCGGCGCCGCGAACGTCAGTCCGCGCGCTTTTCCTCAATGCGAGCAGCCTTGCCCTTCAGCTCCCTCAAGTAGTACAGCTTCGCTCGGCGGACGTCGCCGCGGCGATCCACTTCCACGCGATCGATCATGGGGGAGTGAAGGGGGAAGACGCGCTCGACGCCGACTCCGCCCGAAATCTTGCGAACCGTGAACGTCTCCCGCGACCCGCCGCCCCGGCGCGCGATCACGACTCCCGCAAAAACCTGGATTCGCTCCTTCTCCCCCTCCTTGACCTTCACGTGCACCCGGACGGTGTCGCCCGGCGAGAAGGCGGGGCGGTCGGAACGAAGGGAAAACTTCTCTGCTTCGCGCAGAACGTCGGTCATGATGCGCTCCTTAACGTAAATCACTGACGGCACGAAAGAATCTCTCCCGCGGCGCCGTCGCGCGCGGATTATAGCGCACGGCGCCGGAAAACCGAAAGGATCAGTCCCGGCGTCCGAGGAGGTCGGGGCGGCGCTCCCGCGTCCGGCGCTCCGACTGCTCGCGCCTCCATGCCTCGATCCTCTCGTGGTGGCCCGAAAGGAGCACTTCCGGGACGCGGAGCCCCCGCCAGACCGCCGGCCGCGTGTAGTGCGGATGATCGAGGACCCCGCGGAAGAACGAGTCGTTCTCGACGGAGGCCGCCTCCTTGACGAATCCGGGGGCCAGGCGCGCGGCCGCCTCGATGACCGCGAGAGCGGCCACCTCCCCGCCCGAGAGGACGAAGTCCCCGAGCGAGATCTCGCCGTCGTAGAGGCCCGCTTCGGCCACGCGGTGGTCGATCCCCTCGTAGCGGCCGCACACGAGCGCGACCCGCGGGAGCGCGGCGAGCGCCGCCGCGGCCGCATGATCGAACCGGCGCCCGTCGGGCGTCAGGAGGTACGTCGCGGCGCGCGGCAGTCCGGGCAGGTCGCGGACCGCCTCGATCGCCGCCGCGACGACGGGAGCCATCATCACCATCCCGGGACCGCCGCCGTACGCCTCGTCGTCGACCTTCCGGTGCGGATCGGAGGCCCATGCCCGGATGTCGTGAACGACGACTTCGAGGATTCCCTTCTCGCGCGCCTTCCCGAGCAGGCTCTCCGAGAGCGGGGAAGCGAAATATCCGGGAAAGATCGTCAGGACGTCGAAGCGCATTCGCTTCAGAGCTCGAAGAGCCCCTCGGGAGGATCGAGCACGATCTCGCGGCGCCCGCGCGAGACCTCGCGGACGATCGGATGGGTGAACGGAACGAGATGGCGCCGGCCGTCGCGCTCGATCCGAAGGAGACAGGTCGGGCCGTGGCGCTCGAAGGCCTCGGCGCGCCCGAGCCGCCTCCCGTCCGGCGACACGCACGCGAATCCGGCGACCTCTTCGTCGAAGAGGAAATCCTCGTCCGGGCGCTCGAGAAGCGAACGGTCGACCGAGAGGTCGCGCCCCGCGAGCGCCTCCACGTCCTCGATGCGCTCCCTCCCCGCGAACTTCACGAGCAGGTGCGTTCCGTGGGGACGAACGGAAGAAACCTCGAGCCGGACGACGCCGCCGGCCGCGTCGACCGCGTCGAGCCAAGCGCCGGCGCGGATCTGGTCGGAGAAGTCGCCGACCGGGAGCACCGCGATCTCGCCCCGCAGCCCGTGCGGGCGCTTGAGCTCCCCGACGCGCCGGCGGGAATCAGCCGCGGATGCGGACGAGGACACGCTGGTTGCGCTTGCGCCCCGCGGCCGCCGCGAACGCGCGGAGGGCGCGGGCCGTGCGTCCCTCGCGGCCGATCACGCGGCCGAGGTCCTCCGGAGAGAGCGCGAGGTCGACCGTGAGGGTACCGCCCTCCTCGCTCTCCGACGCGGCGACTTCCTCCGGGCGCGTCACGAGCGCGCGCGCCACGGTCTCGACGAGCTCCTTCACGAAGCCGCTTCCGCGCTCCGCTCGAGGAGCGAACGGATCGTGCCGGAAGGCTGCGCGCCCTTCGCGATCCACGCGCGGGCGCGCTCGCGGTCGAACGAGATCTTCGGCGGGTTCGCGACCGCGTCGTAGAAACCGAGTTCCTCGACGATCTCGGAGCCCGGGGTGCGCCGGCTCCCCGAGACGACGATGCGGTAGTAGGGGCGATTGCGCGTGCCGGTGCGCCGCAGGCGGATCTTCAGCATGGGGTCTCCTTCTCTTCGTTTCGCGTCCGCCCGCTCAGTGGCCGGGCAGCGACAGGTTCTTCAGGTCCCGCGGGCGGGCTCCCCGCCCCAGGTTCTTGATCGACTTCATCATCTTCTTCATCTGCGCGTGCTGCTTCAGCAGCCGGTTCACGTCCTCGACCTTCGTGCCCGCGCCCTTCGCGATCCGCTTTCGCCGGCTCCCGTTGACGATCTGCGGATACCGCCGCTCGTCCGGCGTCATCGAGTCGATGATCGCGCCGATCCGGGTGAGAGCTTTCGGGTCCATCTCGGCGGCGCTCGGCATCTGGCGGAAGGGACCGACCTTGGGGAGGAAGTCGAGGACCTGCGAGAGCGGCCCCATCTTCTTCATCGACTGGAGCTGGTCGCGGAGATCCTCCAGCGTGAACTCCCCGGCACCCGCCTTCTTCGCGATCCGGGCGGCGTCCTCGGCGTCGATCGACTGCTCGACCTTCTCGATCAGCGACAACATGTCGCCCATGCCGAGGATCCGCGAAGCCATCCGGTCGGGATGGAAGGGCTCGAGGTCCTCGATCTTTTCGCCGCTGCCGACGAACTTGATCGGGCGCCCGATCGTCGAGACGATCGACAGCGCCGCGCCGCCGCGCGTGTCGCCGTCGGTTTTCGTGAAGATCACTCCGGTCACGTCGAGGCGCGCATGGAACGCGGACGCCGAGCGCACCGCGTCCTGGCCGGTCATCGCGTCGGCGACGAAGAGCGTCTCCTGCGGCGCGACCGCCGCCTTGAGGCGCGCGACCTGGTCCATCAGCTCGTCGTCGATGTGGAGCCTTCCGGCCGTGTCGTAGATCACCGCGTCCCTTCCCGTCAGACGCGCTTCCTCGGCCGCGGCCCGCGCCACGTCGACCGGATCGCGCCGTCCGGCGGGATCGAACACGGGCACCCCGATCTTCCGGCCGAGGGTGACGAGCTGGGCGACGGCCGCCGGCCGGGCGAGATCGCACGGAACGAGGAGGGGATGCCGTCCTCGCGTCTCCTTCAGGAGGCGCGCGAGCTTCGCCGCCGTCGTCGTCTTGCCCGAGCCCTGGAGGCCCACGAGCACGATCACGAGAGGCCGGGAGCGCATGTCGAGATCGGCCCGCTCGCCCCCCAGGAGGGCGACGAGCTGGTCCCGGACGATGCGGAGGACTTCCTGGGCCGGCGACAGCGCGGTCGCGACTTTCTCCCCCACCGCCTGTTCCTTCACCTTGGTGAGGAAGGACTTCGCGACGGGGAGCGAGACGTCGGCTTCGAGCAGCGAGAGGCGGATCTCGCGGAGCGCCGTCTCGAGATGGAACTCGGTCAGGGTGCCCTCGCCCCTCAGCTCCTTGAACACCCGCTGCAGCCGGTCACCGAGTCCTTCGAACACCTACCCCCCTCGGGCGCGAATGCGCCCGAAAACGCCAAAACTGCGAGAATAGACCGGATGCGCCGTTTTGGCAAATTTGCGGGAATTTCGCTTTCGAAGTGGTTGACAGCACGGGATGATCGTGTATGATCCCTCGGTCCCCGGTTGAGTGAGGGTCACGGCGAATTTCGAAACTTTCGAATTCGACTTTTAGAGAAGGAGATCGACCGATGAAGAAGTCCCTCGCCCTGTTCCTGATGGCCGCCACCGCCACGGCGCTGCTGTTCCTGGGCGGCTGCAAGAAGGCGGAAGAGTCCTCG
>DASTIQ010000187.1 GCA_035717485.1 Thermoanaerobaculia bacterium
GCTGCACGCGTCGACCGCCTGTCCGCCGAATCTCGCGCCGATTGCGACCAGCACCGCGACGATTTCCTCCACGGCCGTGCTGGTGACCGACCTGACCATGGCGCGCCGGTCTCCGGCAATCTATGGGATCACGAAATACGGAACCATCGGGGCCTATCTGGGGTCGAATCCCGGGTCCCCGTCGCCCACGATCGCGCAGATGAGCTTCCGCACGGGCGGCCCCGTCGGGGGCGGAACGCTGATCGACTGCTTTCCCGGGCCCGTCGGAATGGGCGAGACCGATACCGGAAACGGCTCGGGTCGGATGGCGGTCGTGTGGAACGGCTCGGGCTGCGGCGCGCCCGAGCAGCTGATGGCCATCAACGCTCCCGGCGGCAGCGAAACCTACGGGCAGCACATCGACGTCCACAACGGAGGGACGGTCTCGTCCGCGGCGGTGACCGCCGCGCTCACGTCGACGGGGAACTACGCGGCGTATTACGCCGATGCGACGGCCACGTACGTCGTCAACGTCACGACCCCCGCGTTCAGCGCGAACGTGACGCCGCTGGCGGCGACGCAGACGCTCACCTCATGGAAGAGCGCGCAGCGGTTCGCGGTCCTCGGAGGCTCCGGGCCGACGGACTCCGACCGGTTCCTGGCCGCCGCGTTCTTCACGAAGGGCGGGGGCACCGTCCAGGTCGCCTCGATCGGAAGCGACGGCCGCCTGACCCCGCTTTCCACGTCGGCGCCGCTCTCGTCCTCGGGCATTTCCGGCACGTCGCAGCAGATGGCGGCGTATCCGAGCGGCACCGGTTATCTGATCTTCGTCGTGCTGTCGGGCGGCATCGACGTCTTCTATTTCGACGGCACGACGCTCGCGGCGCGAGGAACGATTCCCAACGCGGGAGCGGACGGCTACGCCCGCATCCAGGTGCCGGTCGGCGCGCCGGCTCCGATGGTCGTCGCCCAGAAGGCGTCCGCGTTGACTCTCGACGTCATCACCGGGGGATTCCTGAACGGACTGCAGGCCTCGGGAACGCCGTCGGTGGACACGACGATTCCCGCGCTCGTCAACGACAACGGCGGCGGCTTCGGAGCGTTCGTTCCGGGGGACTCCCCCCAGACGCTCTACACGTATCGCATCTCCGGCGACACGACCGGCCTGAAGTGGGTCACGCACACCTTCGACATCTCCTGCGTCGAGACGCCGACTTCCCCGAATCCGGTGGCGGCCTTCACGCTGACCAACAAGAGCGCGCAGGGACGGGTCGACCAGACCGCATACGTCGGCGACACGTTTTCCTTCACCGACAAGTCGACCGCCGGCACGGGCGGACCGATCACGAACTGGTACGTCTGGGCGAACTACAACGGCTCGACGTCGAACACGTCGAATGCCGACGTTTCGGCGATTTCGGCGCCTTCGCTGCCGAACCTGCTCTTTCCCTGCCAGACTCTCTCGAGCAATGCGTGTGGATACACCAGCATCGGCGGAACGTCGATCGTTCAGACGTTCGGCGAGCTCGTCGCCGCCGGCAGCCTGAGCTCCACCGTCGCCACGAGCTCCGTCACGGTCAAGGTTCCGGCGACGCACGTCGCGGCCCAGGGATCCGACGGGAGCGTCAAGATCCTCACGGGGGGATCGATCGACGCGAGCGCCTCCAACGGCAGCCCGACCGGTTTCGCGTGGTCGTTCAAGGACGCCGCCAGCGCGGCGCTCTCGACGAGCTGCACGGGGGCGACCTGCGTGCCGCCGGCCAATGCGGCCAGTTTCACCGTGGCGGCGAAGTACGCGGGAGGCTACCAGGCGGCGGCCGTCGGGGGGACGATCCTGTTCACCGACATCGCCGGCTCGATCAGCGTTCCGGCGACGCTCTACTCGACCCAGACCACCACGACCGCGACGTTCGCCCTTCAGAAGGGGAGCACCGTCTCGATCACCGGCGTGTCGTACCGGTACGACGCCGGAACGCTGACCGCGATCTCCCCCGTGCCGGGGCTCACCTCTTCGGCGACGATCACGGTTCCCGCGCTCACGACCGGCCAGAACCACACGATCACGTTCGTCGTGACCTACACCGGCGGCTCCAAGGGCTCGTCGGTGTCGTTCCAGGACACGTTCCTCTACAGCGCCGTCCAGTACACGCCCAAGGCCTGGATGAGCAAGCAGCAATCGTCGAGCTCGACCGACACGTGCTCGACGAACGTGTTCGGCGGGAACATCACGACGTGTTCCGGCGCGCCGGGAACGTACAATCTCAGCGACCAGGGGGACGCCGGCAAGCCGGGGGTTCCCGCGACCTGGGACTTCGGGGACGGCTCGCCCGTCGACACCAGCCACCTGACGACGGATTTCGTGTCGCACAGCTACGCGGCCGGAAGCTATACGCTCAAGCTGACCGTCGAGGGAATCACCGTCTCGCAGAAGTTCAGCACGATTGCGTCGGCCCTTTCGGCGAGCATCAGCGGACCGACCTCCCGCACCGCGGGCCAGTCGGGAACCTGGTCGGCCCTGGCTGCGGGAGGCCAGTCGCCCTACACCTACAGCTGGTCGTCGAGCGACGGGGGTTCGGGCTCCGGCGGGAGCTTCACTCACGCATTCGCCAGCACCGGCTCGATTTCGCTGACCGTCCACGATTCCGCGGGTGCGACGAAGACCGCGAGCCTGTCGGTCACGGTCGGTGGCACCGGAGGCGGGACCTACCAGATCGCGATCGCCGGTCCCACGAGCGTTTCGCTCGGCTCCGGGGGCACGTGGACCGCGAGCGTGAATGGAATCAGCTCGGCGAACGCCGTCTTCGCCTGGTCGATCAACTCGAATCCGCCGGGGGCGTTCCACGACTCGAAGAGCGGGGCCACTCTGGGCTACAACGGATTCCCGAGCACCGGCACCTACACCCTGCTGGTGACCGGAACGGCGATCGTCAACGGCGCGCCGATCCAGCTCAAGGCGAGCCCTGTCCTCACCGTGACCGTGGCTGGCGATCAGCACGTTCCCGATGCGACGTTCGACGTCCTCGGCGCGCAATTCAACCAGTTCGGCAACGCCTGGGGCGCGAAGGCCGGCGACCTGATCACGCTCACGGCCCGGGACACGCAGGACAGCCCGGTTTATGCGTGGAATTTCGGCGATGGAACCCTCCTCGCGGGCGCCGACAAGAAAGTGGTGACCCATCAGTTCCTGAGCGGCGGCCAGATGAGCGTGTCGCTCCGGGTGACCAACAGTTACGGGCACAGCGCCTCGAATACGCAGCGGTTCGCGATCACCGGCGGGCCGACCTTCTCGGCGCTGACCGTCCCGGGGGCCGGGCACTACGAGATCCCCGGAGCGGGGGCGTACAGCACGGCCCTGTCCCTGTTCAACAGCGCCGCCGTCCCGGTGACGATCGCCCTCGACTTCGAGACCGCGGACGCCGGGAGCCTCGACCCCACGAAGCTGCATTTCCCGACGGCGGGACAGCCCGGCTTCGTCACGCTCCAGCCGAACCAGGGCTTCTCGAGCAGTGACGTGACCTTCGGGCTGCTCGGCAAGGACGGTACTCCCGGGACTCTGTTCATCAAGTACACCGGGCCTGCCCCGTCGGCGGTCGCCCGGATCTCCTTCTCCGACGCCGGCGGACCGAGCTACGGCACGTATCTCCCCGTCTACCAGATCTCGGCGAGCGGCGCATCGACGCTCGGGGTCGCGTCGAACTCGGCCTCCACGAACGTCCAGAACGTCGTCGGGTTGAGGTTCGACGACGACTATCTCGGAGGGCTGATCGTCGTCTCGGCGTCGCCGACCGGCGGGGCCTACGACGTGAAACTCTTCCGGGACACGGGAGAGCAGATCGGAACCACGCTTCAGGAGACGATCCCCGGCTATCAGCAGGTCAAGTTGAGAGGCTCCGATTTCGGCGTGACGGCGCCCGACCCCGACCACATCTATTACGCCACCGTCTCGCCTTCGGCGGGATCGACGGCGCCGGCGATCGCCATCGGCAGCGTGACCGACAACCGCACCAAGGACTCCCTGCTCCTGACGGACGACACGCCGCCGGCCGGCGTGGCCGCGGGACAGAACGCGACGTACTTCATGGGAGGAACCGGCCGGTTCGGAAGCAGCAGGACGGACGTCTACGTCCTGAATACCTCCGCCTACCCGGTCGTCCTGAATTTCACCTACCACTACCTCGGCTCGGACGGCCAGCACCACGACGTCACCTCCACGGTCGACGAAGCCGTTCGGACGGTCGGGCCGAATCAGGCGCTTCCTTTCTCGGATGCGATCAGCATGCTGTTCCCCGATCTCGCCGGGGACTCGATCGGCGAGCTCGAGATCGACTACAGCGTCCGGGCGGACCTCGGGCGCCTCGTCATCGAAGGGCGCAACTACGCCGACCTCGGGCAGGGGACGTACGGAATGCAGCTCCCGGCGTTCGCGATTTCCGACGGGCTCCTGCCGGGTTCCTCCGAGCGTACCGTCCTGACCGGGCTCCACAACGACCTGAGCGAGGGGTCGACGACGGACTACGACTTCATCTCCCGTTTCGGGTTCATGGCCCTCGGCGACGAGCCCGTCACGGTCCATGCGGTCGCCTACGACGAGGCCGATGGAACGATGTTCTGGAGCGGCGACTTCACGTTGAACGGCGACGCGTACGGCCATTTCCTCTACATTCCGACGACCGGGTCGAACGCGCCCGCGGCGTTCGCCGGACATTCCGCGTTCAACATGGTGATCACGGCGACGGGGGGCGACGGGACGACGCCGGCGGCGGCGTTCGGCACCATCCAGGACACCCGGAGCCGCGACGTCGTGTTCATCCCGGGCAAGGGCTTCTAGGGATCTTCCAGTTTCGGCAGGCTGCAGGGCCCGGGACCTCCCGGGCCCTTTTGCTGCCCGCGCGGCAATCGGGAAATCGGGCACGAAAGCCCCGCTTCTCCGTAAGAACAACGGTATGGCGCTGTTACAATCGCGGGAAGGAGGGGATTTGTCCGCGACGAAACCGGCCGAAAACACCCTGATGCTCTCCCCGTACGTGCATCGGGAGGCGGACTCCCTCTACAACCCGGTCACCGGCGAGCGCGTCGGGGGCCTTTCGGCGCCCGAGGTCGATGCGCTCTCCCGCGGCGACCCGGCGGGAATCCCCGAGGATCTGAGGGAGCGACTCGAGGCGGCCCGGTTCCTCATCGAGGACGTGTTCGCCGAATCGCGGCGTTTCTCCCTCTTCTGCGTCTCGCTCGAGACGTCGTCGGTCTGCAATCACCGCTGCGGTTTCTGTCCGGTCTCGGTCGATCCCCGGGGCGCCGAAGTCATGGCTCCGGCGCTCTTCGAGAGGATCGTGGGGGAGATCGCCGACCTCGCGACTCCCCGGACGGTCGTGTCGCTGAGCAACTACAACGAGCCGACGGTCGATCCCCACTTCGAGGACCGCTGCCGGACCCTGTTCGCCCGGCGGCTCCCGGTTTCTCTCCTCACGAACGCCTCGGGGTTGAAGCCGGACGTCGCGCGACGGATCGCCTCCGCGGGGCGGTTCCATTACCTCGGCATCAACCTCCCGACGCTCGACCCCGACCGTTACCGGGAGCTCCACGGCACGCGCGATCTCGCGCGTGTCGTCGCCAACGTCGAGGCGCTCGAGGCCGTCGACATCGCCGCGGAAAAAGCGATCGTGGCCCTCGGCTACGAGGACGAGGCGCACCGCCGCGACGTCGCGGCGCTCCGGGAGAGATTCCCCGGATGGTCGGTCCGGGCGTTTCCGATCCGCAGCCGCGCCGGGCAGATCGGGACGATCCTTCCGCCCCCGAAGAAACGGCTTCGCGGATGCGAGTTGATGGGCTCCCGCCCGTTCGAGCACCTCCACGTCAACGCGACGGGCAGCGCCGTCCTCTGCTGCCAGGACTACTACGAGAAGTGGACGGTCGGCGATCTCACCCGCCAGAGCGTCGCGGAGGTGCTCGGGGGCGAGCGGATCGCGCAGATGCGGCGGTGGGCCTACGGCGTGGAAGACGCGCCCGACGAGTTCCTCTGCCGCCGCTGCGAGTTCGCGCTCGGCGAATGAGCGATTCCGATCCCGGCGCCTCCGCCTCGGTCGTCGCCGAGAACCTCGGCAAGACCTACCGCCTCTATCGGCGGCCCGCCGACCGCCTCGTGGAGCTCGTCACCGGTTCGTCCCGCCACGTCGATTTCCAGGCGCTCGAGAACGTCTCGTTCGAGCTGCCGCGCGGGGCGAGCCTCGGCCTCATCGGCGAGAACGGCGCGGGCAAGTCGACGCTCCTGAAGCTCGTCGCCGGAACCACCGCGCCTTCCGAGGGCCGGGTTTCCACGCGCGGCGCGGTCGCGTCGATCCTCGAGCTCGGCATGGGGTTCCATCCGGAATTCTCCGGCCTCGACAACGCGCGGATCAACGGCGCTCTGCTCGGGCTGTCCGCCGGCGAGATCCGCCGCCGGCTCCCCGCGATCCGGGAGTTCTCCGAGCTCGGCGACTTCTTCGACCGGCCGGTGAAGACGTACTCCTCGGGGATGATGCTCCGCCTCGCCTTTTCGGTCGCCACGCACGTCGACGCCGAGGTCCTCATCGTCGACGAAGCCCTCGCCGTCGGCGACGGGTATTTCCAGAAGAAGTCGGTCGACCGGATCGTCGCCTTCCAGCAGGGGGGAGGAACGCTCCTTTTCTGCTCGCACGCGCTCTACTACGTCGCGACGCTGTGCGACCGCGCGATCTGGCTCGAGCACGGGCGCGTCCGCGAGCACGGGAAGGTCCTCCCGGTCGTGCGGCAGTACGAGGCGTACCTCCAGAGCAAGGAAGAGCGCCGGCGCGAAGCCGAACCGGCTCCCGCGCCCCGGGCGGGAGGGCTGCCGGCGCGGATCACCGACGTCGTCGTCCACGACGGGTCCGGCTTCCCGGCTTCGGAGTTCCGGTCGCAGAGCACGGTCGCGTTCGACGTGGCGTTCGAGAGCACGGATCCCGCCGCCGCGTTGACGGTCCGGATCGGCATCGACCGGGAGGACGGGGTTCAGGTTTTCGCCGCGGATACCCGGGAGGCGGCGCCGGCGTTGACGGGGCGGCGGCGATATCGCGTCCGGCTCACGCTTCCCGATTTCCCGATTTCGCACGGCGATTTCACCGTCTTCGTCTATCTCGCCGACGAGCACGGGCTCCATCTCCACGACGCGCGGATCCTCTCGCCGGGGTTCTCGGTTGTTTCTCCGGTCTATGCCGTCGGCCTGGTCGCGCCGCCGCGGGTCTGGTCGTTCCCGCCGGAGCCCGCGGAGCCGGATCGGAGCTCGCCGAGCTCGGCCTCGCTTTCGGCTTGATCCGGTTCCTCTTCCCGCGCCGCTCGGAGGACTACCTCGGACGTCTCTCGCGGGTGCGGTGGCGGCGGGCGTTCACGCCGTGCGGGGACGCCCTGGAAGGCGTGCTGGAGGTGCCGGACGAGCGCTCGATCCCGGCGCCGGGCGCGGCGCCGGCCCTGGCGGCGTGCGCGGGGATCCCCTCGGGGACGATCTATCCCCTGGACTCGGCGGCGAGCGGCGATCTCGGGTGGGCGCCGCCCCTCGTCTCGACCCTTCGGGAGCTGGAGGCGATCCCGGCGCCTCCCCCCTCCGCGGCCCGGGCGCTCGCGGCCGCTCCCGCCGATTTTCCGGCGCGTTTCGTGATCGCCGGACCGGCGGGGCCGCCCCTCGTCGCGCCGGGGTTCCGGGTCGTCCGCGTCGCCGAGACGTTCGGCGCGCGCAGGGAAATCCTGGCGCGAATTCCCGCGGGCGCGCGGCGGCTGCTGGACGTCGGATGCGGACCGGGGGAGACGGCCGCGGAAGCGCGCCGGCGGCATTCCGGACTTCGCGCGGAAGGGATCGAACGGGACCCACGCTTCGCCCCCGCCGGTCGCCTCGCCCTCGATGCGTTTCACGAAGGGGACGCGCTCGAGGTCCTGCGCGCGATGAGCTCGCGCGGCGACCGGTTCGACGTGCTCGTCTTCGCGGATTCCCTCGAACACTTTCGCGATCCGTTCGAGGTGCTCGACGCCGCCGGCGGAGTGGCGATGCCGGGCGCCACCCTCGTCGTCTCGGTGCCCAACGCCGCGTCGGCGCCGGTCGTCTCCGATCTCCTGAGCGGACGTTTCGACCCGATCGGCGCCGGCCCGGAAGACGCCGGACACCTTCGCTGGTTCACGCGGCGATCTCTGCAGGAAATGCTCGCGGAGACGGGCTTCACG